>NZ_AKZL01000002.1:0-111775 GCF_000282755.1 Shewanella sp. POL2 | reverse complement strand
GACTCAAGGTCGCGTTTTTTTATTGCTATTTACGGCTATTGGAACAGGTCATCCGCTGGCGCATCGATGAAGAGATTATTTTCATCTTGGCTTTCACTGATATATTCCTTCGGTTCAGTGCCCGAGATAAAGTATTCAAAATCACTGGTGTAATCAGTTTTACGAGTGAGCTTGCCTGTTGCAAGGTCGATCCGCACCGAGACGATTCCTTCCGGTGGAATCGCCGTGGTTTCTGGGACGCCTTTAAGCACGTTATTCATAAATTCGTTCCAGCCAGGCCCTGCGGTCTTAGCACCGGCTTCGGTCCCAGTGATCTGATCTTTTTCACCATTAGCGTTCCAAGCGGTTCTACCTAACTGCCGACCATGATCGTCAAATCCCACCCAGAAGGTGCTTGTCAGCGTCGGGCCAAAACCACTGAACCACGTGTCGCGAGATTCGTTGGTTGTCCCCGTTTTACCTGCAATATCATGGCGTTTAATTAATTGCGCCGCACGCCAAGCAGTACCTTGCCAACCTGTACCTTTACTCCAATCGCCGCCACCCCAGATCACGCTCTTCAGCGCTTCGGTGATCAGGAATGCCGTTTGTTCGGAGATAATTTGCGGTGCGTAACGGCCAGTTTGTTCAAAGCAATGGGCAACTGGCTCATCGGTTTGCGCCGTTGGCTCACTAAAGCCCATTGGGTCGCTACTCGGTTGGGTTAGATTACCACTTGGCTTACAAGCTAAGGTTGGATTGGCTTTTTCAATGACATTACCGAAGGAGTCTTCTACTCGTTCGATATAGAAAGGTTCAACCAAGAAGCCACCATTTGCAAACACGTTGAAAGCCGCTGCGACTTGTAAGGGCGTTACCGAAGGTGAACCCAGTGCTAAGGACTCGTTGCGTGGTAAGTCGTTAGGGTCAAAACCGAACTTAGTTAACTCGGCAATAGCTGCATCTAAACCAATATGGCGCATGGCACGAACAGACATGACGTTGATCGATTGCGCTAAGCCCACACGTAAACGCGTTGGGCCACCATAGATATCGGGCGAGTTTTTCGGCCGCCAGGCAGTACCTTGGCTAATATCGGGTTTATTAATCGGTGCGTTATTAATCAGAGTCGCGAGCGTAAAGCCTTTTTCTAATGCCGCAGCATAGATGAAAGGTTTAATATTCGAACCTAATTGGCGTTTAGCCTGAGTCACGCGGTTGTATTGGCTTTGGCTAAAGCTGTAACCACCTACTAAAGTACGGATAGCGCCATTTTCCGGATCGAGTGACACTGTGGCACTCGCTACTTCGGGGACTTGCGATAATTGTAAGTACTGGCCATTGTCGCGGATCCAAATACGCTCGCCTACTGTCAGCATGTCTGAAGCCGATTTAGGTACCGCACCTTGGCGTTTATCGTTAATAAATTTACGCGCCCATTTCAAGCCATCCCATTTGATGACTTTGGTTTCACCTTTAGCGGTTAATACACTGGCTTGCTGTCCATCAATGCTTAATACCGCGGCAGGTTGTAACTCTTGGACGGGTGTGACTTTAGCCAGTTCAGCTTTGATTTGTGCATTATCAGGCTTAGCGCCTGTCCACAAAACAGCAGCAGGACCGCGGTAGCCATGACGTTCATCATAGGCATAAACATTATTGCGTAATGCTTGCTGCGCTAACAGCTGGAGATCGGATGAAATTGTGGTGTAGACGTTATAGCCATTGGTATAGGCTTCTTCTTCACCATATTTTTGCACCATGTAATCTCGGGCCATTTCAGAAATATAAGGGGCATAGAGATCGATTTCGGCACCATGATATTTGGCTACGAGTGGCTCCTGGAGTGCTGTTTGGTACTCCGTTTTGCTGATATACCCCACTTCATTCATCCGCATCAACACCACGTTGCGACGAGCGAGAGCGCGGGAAGGTGAAGTAATGGGGTTAAGCGTTGAGGGGGCCTTTGGCAAGCCAGCAATCATACTCATTTCAGACAGAGTCAGATCTTGGACGTTTTTGCCAAAATACACTTGAGCGGCTGCGCCAACGCCATAGGCTCTTTGGCCTAAATAGATACGGTTAACGTACAGCTCTAAAATCTCATCTTTCGTTAACAACTGCTCAATATGGTAGGAAATAAAAATTTCCTTCACCTTACGAATAATGGTTTTGTCGCGGGTTAGGAAGAAGTTACGTGCCACCTGCATGGTGATAGTACTTGCTCCTTGCTTTTTTTCGCCGGTTGTTAACATGACGATTGCTGCGCGGATTACCCCGACAGGATCGATACCACCATGCTCATAAAAGCGCGCATCTTCGGTGGCAAGGAAGGCTTGTAACAGCGGTTTGGGGACTTCTTCCAGTTTTAAGGGAATACGTCGTTTTTCACCAAACTGAGATATGAGTTTGCCATCACTACTGTAAATGCGCAAAGGTGTTTGTAATTGCACATTTTTTAGTGTCGAAACATCCGGCAGATCCGGCAAAACATAAAAGTATGCTGCAACAATGGCGCCTACGCCCAAAAGGGCTAGACTGAATAGAGCTATAACAATACGTTTTAACCACTTCACCTAAATTGATCCTAATGTTCAGTTAAGTGCGACAGTATATAAGGCGCGAACGTTTGGGTGAAGCAAAAACGTGACGGCCCTAAAATAGCGTTTGTAAAATCTTGAAACATTCTATACAAATACGTATAACGGGTTGATTTTGTGCTAATCTCTCATACTGAAATATAAATAATAAAGTGACAACGGATTATGCTTTCAAATTTATGGAAGCGTCAGGCTCCGCAAATGGTCGGAATTGATATTGGTTCCCATGAAGTAAAGGCCATTTTGCTGAGTAAGACTGCTGATGGATACAAAATATTAAGTCACGTAGCGGTTCCCGTAAAAAAGGGTGCTATTAACGATCATGATATTCGTGATACCGATGCCGTTGTTGAATGCCTCAAACAGGTAAAGCGTGCTTTGCCTAAATCGGTTAAATATGCTGCGGTTGCGGTTTCTGGTTCTGCTGTAATGACTAAGGTCATCTACATGGATGCCTCGCTTAGCGAAGAGGAAATGGAAGCGCAAATTGAGATTGAGGCTGATAACTTAATCCCCTATTCCCTTGATGAAGTCAGCATTGATTTTGAAACCTTAAACGTCAACAGTACCGATCCTTCTAAGGTCGATGTATTACTCAGTGCTTGCCGTACTGACAATATCGATGCCAGAGTTGATGCGCTTGATGAAGTCGAGCTAGAGACTAAAGTCGTTGACGTTGAAGGCTATGCCTTAGGTCGAGCGGTTGAGTTAGTCCTAGGCCAATTACCTGAAGGGGCTCGCCAGAAAGCAGTTGCCATGGTCGATATCGGCGCGAATATGACTACTTTCTGCGTTGTCGAGTCTGGCGAAACTACATTTATCCGTGAACAAGCCTTTGGTGGTGAGTTATTTACTCAGTCGATTCTGTCTTTTTATGGCATGTCTTATGAGCAGGCAGAAAAAGCAAAAATCGAGGGTGATTTACCGCGTAATTATATGTTTGAAGTGTTATCTCCCTTCCAAACGCAATTACTGCAGCAAATTAAGCGAACGCTGCAAATTTATTGTACTTCAAGCGGCAAAGATAAAGTCGACTATCTCGTCTTATGTGGTGGCACATCTAAACTAGAAGGCATGGCTAACTTATTGACCAATGAGTTAGGTGTTCACACCATAATTGCCGACCCTTTCCAAGGATGCCTGCACGCGGATGAATCCGTTAAAAATATACTGCAACCTAGCATTAGCAAATATATGGTTGCTTGTGGCTTAGCCCTGAGGAGCTACGGTCAATGGCGAACATAAACCTGCTTCCTTGGCGTGAAGAAGCGAGAGAAAAGCAGAAACGCGATTATATCGGCATATTGGCTGCGGTATTTTTGGGCTCAGCAATCTTAGTCTATGCAGCGCTGGCTTTACTCGAGATGATGACTGATGAGCAGCGAGCAAGAAATGCTTATTTACAGTCAGAAATTCAGCAGCTCGATGCTCAAATTGCCGAGATTAAAAAGATCACTGAACGTAAAAAAGATATTGAGCGTCGAACTGAAATTATTTTAAATCTTCAGCAATCCCGTAATTTGCCGACACACGTATTAGACGAGCTAGTGCGTATTGTTCCGCCAGGAATTTATCTATCAAGTCTTGAGAAAAAAGGCAGTTTGTTGCTCATTGAAGGTCGTAGTGAGTCGAATAATAACGTAGCAAATATGATGCGTAAGGTAAAAGCGTCTGAGTGGTTAACCGATCCCAATATGCAATCGATCGTTACCCAAGATGATGAGTTAAGACAATTGCAGAGCTTTAGTTTAAGGGTGAGCATCAAAGGAGCCATTGCTGAAGAGCCCGTAAAAGCGGCAAAAGGAGCGAGTAAATGAAGCTCGATCTCAGTCAGTTTAATGATATCGATTTTGAAAATATCGGAAGTTGGCCAAAACAAGTAAAAGTATTTTTCGCTATTTTACTGGCTCTTTGCGTATTTGCAGCGGGATATTTTGTGGTGTTGTCTGATGCAATCGATGTGATTAATAATGAACAAAACAAAGAGTTACAGCTAAGAGAAGATTTTCAAAACAAATATCAACTGGCCGCTAATTTAAAGCTTTATCGTGAACAACTTGCCGTAATGGAAGGGCAATTTGCCGAATTGCTGAAAATGTTACCTTCAGAAAACGAGATGCCCGGTTTGCTTGATGACTTAACCTTTGCAGCAACGGATGCTGGTTTACGGATTAAAAGTTTAAATTGGGAAGCTGAAATTCAGCGAGATTTTTATATCGAATTTCCAATTAAGATGTCTGTCACTGGTGATTATCATCAGATTGGCAATATGGTGAGTGGTGTTGCTAAGTTACCTCGTATTGTTAGTTTGCATGATTTTACGATCAAACGTGATGATAGCGGTACTTTAACCATGGACATTCTTGCTAAAACCTATCGCTTTAAAGAAGGGGCAGAGTTACCCCTCGAAAAGCCTGCTAACAAGGGGAAGAAATAATGAAACTCTTACCTCTGTTAGGGATGAGTCTTTTTTTAATGGGGTGTGTTGGCGATCGTAGTGATTTAGAGCTATTTGTTACTACAACTAAAGCACAGCATGTGGCGCATATTCCACCCTTAAAAGAACCGCCTAAGTTTGAGCATTTTGCCTACCAGGCTGAGTTAATGCGTAGTCCCTTTGTTCCGCCTTCTCGCGAATTAACCGAAGAAGTCGTTGATACCAGTAAAAACTGCTTACAACCGGATTTAAAACGTCGTAAAGGCCGTTTAGAAACTTATGCTTTAGACAACCTAAAAATGCGCGGTACGTTAAGTGAAGCTAATGTAACTTGGGCGCTGATTGAAACGAATGATGGCAGTGTATATCGGATGGGCGTGGGTGAGTATCTAGGGTTGTTTAACGGACGTATAGCGAAAGTGACTCCACAGAATGTGGAAGTTGTAGAATTAATTCCAGATGGTACGGGTTGTTGGTCAGAGCGTACAAACAACATCGAACTTTCTGGAAAATAACAAGCGAAGGATGAGGGAACAATGAAATCTTCTGCCGCGATAAAAATCCCGTTATCGTTTTTATCTTCAGGCTTAGTTAAGTCTGTTATTGGGATCGCATTACTATTTGGATTTTTGCCATCGAGCTTTGCGGCAAATCGGCTAATGGATGTGAAATACCATGCTTTAGTCGATCATCAGTTAGAGGTCGAGTTAATATTTGAGGATGCGATTTCGGCTCCACAAATTGATTCAAATGCATCGCCTGCTGAGCTGGTATTGACCTTTGATGATAGTATTTCTGGTCTTTCTAAAGATCGCTTACCGATTAATCAGGTCGGTGTTAAAGATCTAGTGACCTCGCAGCAAGATGCGCGTTTGACGGTGACTTTAGGTTTATCCAAAGTCAAACCTTATCAAGGTAGCGTAGTTGGTAATTCTTATCGCTTAACCATTAATGATGAGGTTGTGAATTCTCAGACAACAGCAAATAGCCCATTTGTAAATAGTATTAAAAATATTGATTTTCGACGTAATGAAAATGGCGGTGGCGATTTATTAGTCTACCTAAATAGCCGCTCTGTTGCGGCCAACGTTGAGCAAATTGGTGCCAAACTTGAGGTTCAGCTTTACAACACTGACATCAACAATGACTTGTTGTATGTGATGGATGTACAGGATTTTTCTACGCCAGTTAAAAACTTTGAAACCTTTAAAGATGACTTAACGACTCGCATCATAGTCGATGTATCGGGTAATTATGAGTTCAATTATAAGCAGGAAGATAACCTCTTTAGGTTGTCGATTAATAAGGTTGAACGTACTGTAGCGACTAAAGATATTAAGAAATATAACGGTAAGACCCTTTCATTAAACTTCCAGAATATTTCTGTTCGTACCGTATTACAGATTATTGCTGACTATAACAACTTTAACTTAGTGACCAGTGATACTGTTGAGGGAGATATTACCCTTAGGCTTGACGATGTACCTTGGGACCAAGCACTGGATTTGATTTTGCAAACCAAAGGACTCGATAAACGCATCGAAGGTAATATTTTGATGGTGGCGCCGAGTGAAGAGCTTGCGATTCGCGAAAGTCAAAATCTCAAAAGTAAACAGGAAGTTAAAGAGCTTGCGCCGCTTTATTCTGAGTATCTGCAGATTAACTATGCCAAAGCGACCGACATTGCCGAGCTATTAAAAGGCACTGACTCAAGTTTATTGTCTCCTCGCGGTTCTGTGGCCGTTGATGAGCGCACCAATACGGTACTCGTCAAAGATACCGCTGAAATCATCGAAAATATTCATCGTTTGGTTGAGGTGCTTGATATTCCGATCCGCCAAGTGTTGATTGAATCACGTATGGTTACCGTAAAGGATGACGTATCCGAAGATTTGGGTATCCGCTGGGGAGTGACTGATCAGCAGGGTGATAAAGGGACCTCTGGCTCTCTAGAAGGGGCCGGTGATATTGCCAATGGTACGATACCGAGTTTAGATAATCGTTTGAATGTGAACTTGCCTGCGGCCGTCACTAACCCAACTAGCATCGCCTTCCATGTGGCTAAGCTCGCTGACGGTACTATCTTGGATCTAGAGCTCAGTGCACTAGAGCAAGAAAACAAAGGTGAGATTATCGCGAGCCCTCGTATCACGACCTCTAACCAAAAATCGGCGTATATTGAGCAGGGTGTTGAAATTCCCTACGTACAATCCACGTCAAGCGGTGCGACCTCGGTGACCTTTAAAAAGGCGGTGTTGTCACTAAGGGTGACACCACAAATTACACCGGACAATCGTGTGATTCTGGATCTTGAGATTACGCAAGACTCACAGGGCAAAACGGTGGATACGCCGACAGGTCCAGCAGTAGCGATTGATACACAGCGTATTGGTACTCAAGTACTTGTCGATAATGGCGAAACCATTGTATTAGGTGGTATCTACCAGCAGAATTTGATTAGCCGGGTTAGCAAGGTACCTATTTTGGGAGACATTCCTTTGGTCGGTTTCTTATTCCGTAACAGTACCGACAAGAATGAGCGCCAAGAGCTATTGATTTTTGTAACACCTAAAATTGTGAATGAGAAACTCTAACTCTATGTAGTCGTTCGGATAAAGCCAGCACCACTTGCTGGCTTTATTATTTATAAAATACAATTCTTACCATAAATAGCGAGCATCACTTGCCAGACTAGACATTAAACTGAGATAATCCTCGGTCAAGTCTCATAAGAGCAAGGTAACATACAGTAGGTCGGCTTGATCATGAGTCGATATAGGCATACTTTTCATTAAGATTCAGACGTACAAGAAATGGCTGAAAAACGTAATATTTTTCTGGTAGGCCCAATGGGCGCAGGTAAAAGCACAATTGGTCGCCATCTGGCGCAAATGCTGCATTTAGAATTCCACGATTCAGATCAAGAGATTGAGCAACGCACTGGCGCTGATATTGCTTGGGTGTTTGATGTAGAAGGCGAAGAAGGTTTCCGCCGTCGTGAGGCTCAGGTTATTGCTGATCTGTCTGAAAAACAGGGTATTGTCCTTGCCACTGGTGGTGGTTCAGTTCAGAGCAAAGATATCCGTAATCATTTATCTGCTCGCGGTATTGTGGTTTATCTCGAAACCACTATCGACAAACAGGTTGCGCGAACTCAAAGAGACAAGCGTCGCCCATTACTGCAAGTAGATGATCCGCGAGAAGTATTAGAGAGCCTCGCAGAAATCCGTAACCCTCTGTACGAAGAAATTGCTGATGTGATCGTTAAAACTGATGATCAAAGTGCAAAGGTTGTTGCGAATCAAATCGTTGAGAAATTAGGTTTCTAGGCAGAATGACACAACAAATTCAGGTTAATTTAGGTGAACGTAGTTACCCCATTTACATTGGCCAGAGTTTGATGAGTGATAGCGAGACTTTGTCTCGCTATCTGCTGAAAAAACGTATCCTTATCGTCACCAATGAAACCGTCGCGCCCTTGTATCTAAACCAGGTTCAAGACACGATGGCTTCGTTTGGTGAGGTATCTAGTGTCATCCTTCCCGATGGCGAACAATTTAAAGATTTAACGCATTTAGATGCTATTTTTTCGGCTTTACTGCAACGTAATTATGGCCGAGATTCTGTGTTGGTTGCCCTCGGTGGAGGGGTGATTGGTGATATGACGGGGTTTGCCGCGGCATGTTATCAACGTGGTATCGATTTTATTCAAATCCCTACAACGCTTTTATCCCAAGTGGATTCTTCGGTTGGCGGCAAAACGGCGGTCAATCATCCTTTGGGTAAAAATATGATAGGGGCTTTTTATCAGCCACAAATTGTCATTATTGATACTGACTGTTTAAAGACCTTGCCGGCGCGTGAGTTTGCTGCGGGGATGGCGGAAGTTATTAAATATGGCATTATGTGGGATGCTGAGTTTTTTCAATGGCTTGAGCATAATGTTCAAGCACTAAAAAGCTTAGACACTCAAGCCTTAGTCTATGTGATTTCCCGCTGCTGCGAAATTAAAGCTGATGTGGTCAGCCAAGATGAAACAGAGCAGGGCGTGCGCGCGCTTTTGAATCTTGGGCATACCTTTGGTCATGCTATTGAGGCTGAGATGGGCTATGGTAACTGGTTGCACGGTGAGGCCGTTGCGGCTGGCACAGTCCTTGCTGCTCAAACCGCTAAGTCTTTAGGATTGGTTGATGAGTCAATTGTCCGTCGTATTGTGCAATTGTTTCAAGCCTTCGATCTTCCTGTAAAAGCGCCGGAATCAATGGATTTCGACAGTTTTATTCAACATATGCGTCGCGATAAGAAAGTGTTAGGCGGTCAGATCCGGCTGGTACTTCCAACGGCCATTGGTCGAGCGGAAGTATTTAGTCAAGTCTCTGAATCTACCCTAGAACAGGTTATCTGCTGCGCATAAACCTTGTGTGGTGGATGAGTGACATTTCAGGGGCAAGTCTTGCTTCCCTCACAGGAAGCCCTCATACAAAGATTGCATCATGTTGCCAGTTATAGCGACCAATTGCTGGTGCTTGTTGGCGGCCAAGGTTCGGGCAAGACAACGCTGCTCACTGCATTAGCTACCGATTTTGATGATTCAAATGCGGCGCTGGTTATTTGTCCCATGCATGCCGATAACGCTGAGATTCGTCGCAAGATTTTAGTGCAGTTGATGTCATCCCCCATTTTTGATGATGAGATACCCCTAGCCGAAACTATTCTGCGTGTAGCTCAAAATCAAAGTAAACCGTTACATATCATCATCGATGATGCTCATTTGCTCTCAAAAGAGCTATGGGCAGAATGCATCATACTCAATCAAATTCAGTGTGCGGGACAGCGGATAGCTGTGACCTTGACGGTTCCTCCTGCATTTTTAGCCGATTTATTGCCACAATTACCCGATTCTCTCCGGCGGCAGATCCTGCCTATTAATATTGAACCGCTAAGTTTGCCTGAGCGGGAAGCACTGTATCAAACCTTGCTGCGATACAGTGACCAAAATCCATTTACTCCAAGAGACATTGTTCGCGCACAACTTGAAAAACAAACGGGTACTCCTCAGGAAGTTGTTACCTTGCTGGAACTGGCGCTACATGGCCAGAGTGAGAAGAAGTCAGCCTGGGTACAATATAAGCTAGCGTTGATTGGACTTTGCAGCTTGTTGATTACCATTTTGATTTGGTTTGGATTGGCTCAACCCTTTTCCGATGAGCCCGTGCTTGACGTGGTCACTTATCCCGCGTTGGATTCCGACGAGTTTTTAGCCCATGGTCAACGGATATTAACGCCCTATTTTAAACAACGTGAGGAGTCGTTAGCACAGTCTTTATTATTGCAAGCGGCGCAGCAAGCTGATCCTTTGGCGGGATTTCATGGTGAGACTCCAGCCGAGAATGAGTCCGCCATAACACAACCGATTGATGAAGCCACAAGTAAGGCCGAAAACAATGTTGTGACTGCTAGTAACAATACATCACATGAAGATATCGCTAAGAACGATAACGTTCATCCAGCGAAGAACATCACGGCAGCATCAATAACTAATGTAAAAACTCGGCCAACGTCCGGTTATACCATCCAAATAGCTACAGTCTCCCAGCGTGACACAGTTGAGTCGCTGTTGAAAAAACTGCATTCTGTGCCGGATATTCGAGTCGCTAAATACAAACAATTTTGGGTGGTGCTGGTGGGGCAGTTTAGCGACAGTCAATCGGCGCAACAGGCTGCCGCAGAATTGGTCAAACAATATCGTTTGAGTCAACCCATGATAAAAAAATGGGCTGAGCTCGGTGGTTATCAATTACAAGATGCGCTTCCAAGCGGTGAAATTTCAGAATAAACAGAGTACAATCATGGCCTTTATTTTTGTCGGCATTCATCAAGTTAAATGATCAAAAAACATAGAGCCTTCCTGAAATGGGCTGGCGGAAAATTTAAATTGGTGGATGAGCTCTCGAACTATTTACCCATGGGTGAACGTTTAGTTGAGCCCTTTGTTGGCGCAGGTTCGGTATTTTTAAATACTGACTACCCCAGCTATTTACTCTGCGATATCAATCAAGACCTGATAAATCTCTACAACATAGTCAAAGAAAGGCCCTTGGAGTACATTGCGGCTGCTAAGAAGCTATTTGTTGATGAGATGAATCAGAAGGAAGCCTACTATCGCGTGCGTACAGACTTTAATAAATCTCGCGATCCTTTCCTGCGTTCGGTTTATTTTCTGTACTTGAATCGTCATGGTTTTAATGGCTTGTGCCGTTATAACCGCAAAGGCGGCTTTAATGTACCCTTTGGCTCCTACAAGAAGCCTTATTTCCCCGAAAAGGAAATTTTGGCCTTTTCAAAGAAAGCGCAACGCGCCGAATTTAGGTGCATTGGCTATGAAAAAGCCTTTGAACAAATCCGAATTGGTGATGTGATTTATTGTGATCCACCCTATGCGCCATTATCCTCCACGGCGAGTTTTACTACCTATGTCGGTGCAGGCTTTAGCTTAGATGATCAGGCGTTGCTCGCGCGTTATTCGCGGCATATGGCTCTTGAACAGCGCATTCCTGTTGTGATTAGCAACCATGATATTCCGCTGACGCGCGAACTGTATCGCGGTGCGCATCTCGCTAAGATCCAAGTGCAACGCAACATTAGCCAAAATGGTAGTGGCCGCAATAAAGTTGACGAGTTGATTGCTTTATACGATGAGACTTACGATCCGCAGGATGAGTGATTACTGTGGTCTAGTTGATTACTTTGGTCTAGCAGATTGTTGATCTCGCGCGAGTTAGCTAACGACTTGGCTAACCAGCAAAATAAGGCTTGCAACTAATGCTATCGCTAACACGATTCCCATCAAAATGTACGGTAATGGTGAATTGGTCTGGAAGTCTTTTTGGCGATTTTTATCTGACTGCACCCCAAAGAAGGCGGCTATCGTACTGTGAAAGACTTGCCAGATCCGGCTTAGCATCAATAGGACTGTTGTGAATTGGCAGGTTTCATGTCATCGATAGGTTTATCTTGATGACCATGGAGCAGTTCAAGCAAGTCGACAAAATGGAACTGGCTAGAGCGATTTTTGCCAGTAAGCCAGGTCTTCCAACTTAAAGTTTGCGCCTGTTCAGCACAACGGTTATTCGGATGGCTGCTAGGTAAGCTATTGTTGTAACGAGTATCACTACTGCAAGCGCAGGCGGAGGTATCGTTACCTGCGGTCAGTTTTTCGACACCAAAGGCTAAGGAGGCGACTACCACTGCGGTAAATGCCAACATCATCGACGACTTAAATGTCACCGAGCCTAAAATGTGTGAAAACTGTGTTAACCGCCCTTTCATGATACTTCCCTTGAAATCATTAAATGATCCACGCTAGCTGCCCGAGTATAACAAACTCGCTTAGTTTATGAACAATAATTTATCAATCTTCACTAAAATCTTTCTAACGCTTCAGCTTCTCCTTGGACTTACCGTAGGTTGTGAGTACTGGAATTGAGCTTCCATCTGGCCTCAATCGCGATAAATGTGGCATTTGCTATAGAGGCATGGTCTAGCTAAGGGTAAAATAAGGCACTTTTTGTTCAATAGCAGCGAGTGTCCTATGCGCCCATTTTTAATTGCTCCATCGATTTTATCCGCCGATTTCGCCCGTTTAGGGGATGACGTTAAAGCCGTGTTAGATGCAGGGGCTGACGTAGTGCATTTTGATGTGATGGATAACCACTATGTGCCGAACTTAACCATTGGTCCTATGGTGTGTAAAGCGTTACGCGACTATGGCATTACGGCGGAGATCGACGTGCATTTAATGGTTAAGCCTGTTGATCGCATCGTGCCTGATTTTGCTAAGGCTGGCGCTTCTATTATTACTTTCCATCCCGAAGCCTCTGAGCATATCGACCGTACTTTGCAACTGATTAAAGAGTCCGGTTGTAAGGCAGGTTTAGTGTTTAACCCTGCAACACCGCTGCATTATCTTGACCATGTGATGGATAAGTTAGATGTGATCCTGCTGATGTCGGTCAACCCAGGCTTTGGTGGCCAATCCTTTATTCCTTCGACCTTAGATAAATTACGCCAAGTGCGTGAGCGTATCGATGCGAGCGGTTTTGATATTCGCTTAGAGGTCGATGGTGGCGTAAAAGTGGATAACATTGCCGAAATTGCTGCCGCAGGTGCCGATATGTTTGTCGCTGGGTCGGCTATTTTTAGTCAACCAGACTATAAAGCCGTTGTCGATGAAATGCGTGCCGAGTTAGCAAAAGTTGAGGCCAAATGATGCGGAAACAGATTAAGGCGATTGCCTTTGATCTCGACGGCACACTGATTGACAGTGTGCCCGATCTTGCGGTCGCGACACAGGCGGCACTCGCCGAGTTAGGTTTGGCAACGTGTACCGAGGCACAGGTGAGAACTTGGGTGGGTAATGGGGCTGAAATGCTTATGCGCCGTGCCATGAGCCACGCTTTAGGCGCAGACGTTGAGCAAACGGCATTAGATGCGGCTATGCCGATTTTTATGCATCACTATCAAGAAAATCTTGAGAAGCACAGTGCACTTTATGCCGATGTGCACCAAGTGCTACAAACTCTGTTTGACGCTGGATTTAAGCTGGCAGTGGTGACAAACAAACCCTACCGCTTTACTTTGCCGCTGCTTGAGGCCTTTAAGATTAATGATTTCTTTAGCTTAGTGCTTGGCGGCGATTCGCTGGCGAAGATGAAGCCGGATCCATTACCGCTAGAGCATTTATTAGCGCAATGGCAACTCGATAAAAGTGAGTTGTTGATGGTAGGCGATTCTAAAAATGACATTTTAGCGGCGAAAGCAGCAGGTGTTGCATCAATCGGCTTGACCTATGGCTACAACTACGGTGAAGATATTGGGCTCACTGGCCCTGACGCGGTGTGCGAGCAGTTTGCCGAGATCCTTAGCTGGCTAAATGTCGGCCAGGCAGTTTAATCGAATCTTTTTATCTTTATTTGGAGCAATGACGTAATGACCAAACCCATAGTACTCAGCGGTGCACAGCCGTCCGGCGAATTAACCATAGGTAACTACATGGGTGCATTGCGTCAATGGGTTGCCATGCAAGATAGCCACGACTGCCTTTATTGCGTGGTGGACTTGCATGCCATTACCGTGCGCCAAGACCCTCAAGCATTGCGTGAAGCCTGCTTAGATACACTTGCACTGTATTTAGCCTGCGGCGTCGACCCTAAAAAGAGCACGGTATTTATCCAATCTCAAGTGCCGCAGCACACTCAGCTGGGTTGGGCGTTAAATTGCTATACCCAAATGGGTGAGCTGAGCCGTATGACGCAGTTTAAGGATAAGTCACAAAAGCACGCCAACAATATTAACGTCGGTCTGTTTGGTTATCCTGTACTGATGGCGGCGGATATTCTGCTGTATCAAGCGAATGAAATTCCAGTTGGTCAAGATCAGAAGCAACATCTTGAGTTAACACGTGATATCGCCACTCGCTTTAACAACGCTTACGGCGAGACATTTACCATTCCTGAGCCTTTTATTCCTGAGCATGGCGCTAAGGTGATGTCGCTTCAGGATCCGCTGAAGAAGATGTCTAAGTCGGACGACAACCGTAACAACGTAATTGGTTTGCTTGAAGATCCTAAAGCGGTCATGAAAAAGCTGAAAAAAGCCATGACCGACAGTGATGAGCCGCCAGTCGTGCGTTTCGATATGGAAAACAAGCCTGGTGTATCTAACCTGTTGAGCTTAATGTCGGGTATTACAGGTCAAAGCATTGCCAGCCTCGAAGCCGAGTTTGAAGGTAAGATGTATGGTCATTTAAAAGGTGCCGCAGGTGAGGCGGTAGTGGGCATGTTAGAGCCGCTACAAGAGCGTTACCGTGCGCTGCGTGCCGACCGTGCTTACCTTGATCAAGTGATGAAAGCGGGTGCTGAAAATGCCCAGGCTCGCGCCGAAGTGACGCTGAAAAAGGTGTACGAGAAGATTGGTTTATTGGTGTAATTTGCCCTAAAAAGCGCATTACACAACACGTTATTAAGCCGACCTATTCCTAGGTCGGCTTTTTTATGTCTGTTATTTATTGGGCTGTAGCTAAGCGTTTAGGCCTGCGATTTTAACCAAGATGCAAAGGCTGCAATGGCGGGTTCATTTAGGCGTCGCTGTTTGCATAAAAAACAAAATTCAAAACCCGTATGAACATCGGGTAGATTTACCGCTACCAGTCGTCCAGTACTGATATCACCGGCCACCATAAAATCAGGGGCGAGGGCGATACCTTGTCCGGCAATCGCCGCCTCAATTGCCATCACTATGTGGCTAAAAATATGCTGTTGTTCGTTATTCAGGGGGATTTTATGGGCCGATGACCACTTATGCCAATCGAGTCCAAGTGGGCCTTCATCCACAATCAGTAATGCTTGTTGCTGAAAATTGCCCAAGTTAATCTCGCGCCATTTAGGATAAAGGCTAGGGCTACATACGGGGATCAGGCGTTCCTTGTGCAGTAATTGTTGCCAATAACCCCGTTGATTGAGTTTGCCTGCTATAAAGATATCGGCCGTGCTGGTGCTGAGATCGGGGTCTTGAGTGATCATCTCGAGGCGAATTTTAACGCTGGGATATTGGCGCCGAAAATCCGCTAACCTTGGGATCAACCATTTCACCGCAAATGAGCTGTATACCGCCAAACAGAGTTGTTGATTTGGGGTGTCGCGGATTTTGAGATTAAGATCGCTTAACTCATTAAAAATTCTTTCTAACTCAATAAATAAGCTCTGGCCTTTGGGCGTGAGCTGTAGTTTACGTCCCTGACGATCAAAAAGTTGTTCACCAAAGTACTCCTCCAATACACGCACTTGGTGTGAAACCGCGCTTTGGGTAATGCAAAGCTCGGCGGCAGCCTTGGAAAAATGTTGTTGCCTCGCGGCAGTTTCAAATACTTGCAGCGCACGTAAGGGTGGAAGCTTTCTCATGATTTTCAAAGTCTAAACGATTTAGTATGAATTTAATTCATCTAGCATGAGAAAGCATCATTTCAGCTTAAGTTTTGCGGGGATTATCATGCCAGCATTGAGATTTACGGATAGTTAAAATGCAGCGCCCTGTTGTTATCGGTTTGATTTTATTGATAGTGGGTAATCTATTTAGTGCTTTTTACGATGTATCGATCAAATGGTTGCCAGAAGATGCTAATGCAGCCACTTTTCTACTCGTGAGACAAATCACTTCAGTACTCATGTTAACCCCGATTTGGTTGTACTCGCAGCGACCGCAGACGGAATATATTTCGGTTCACCTTTGGCGTGCCAACATAGGCTCGGTTGGCGCGCTTTTTTTAATTATTGGATTGATGGCATTGCCTTTAGCCACAGTCAGTTCCCTGTTTTATTCTGCCCCCCTGATGATTATTTTGATGGGATACTGGTTTTTAAAGGAGCGGATTACCACAGGGCAGGTGATATGCACACTGTTAGGCTTTGTGGGGATCTTAATTATCCTCAGGCCGAGCGAGATGAACTGGTTTGGATTAGCGGTGTTATTTTCAGCATTTACTTTTGCTATCAATCAGTTGATGCTTAAAAAAGTGCCTAATACTGAGCATCCGGTATTAACCTTAATGCTCTATAACTTGCTGGGAATCCCCGCGACCTTAGTCATTGCGGCCTTTCAGGGGCTGGAGGGACTGAGCTGGGAATTGCTCGCGGTTGCACTACTTAGTAATGCCTTTTTACTGATTTATCATTGGTTATGTGTACTGGCTTACCGTAAAGCGCAGGCGAGTGATATTGCGATTGCCGAATATACTGGTTTGTTATTTATCGTCTTATTAGGCTGGCTGCTGTTTGATGAATGGCTGGATAGCTTAAGTTGGCTGGGTGCCGCTTTGATTGTGCTGCCTTCGCTGTTTTTACCTTGGATAGGAGCGTTGGTGGAGAAGTCACCCAAGATGATGGATAACATACAGGTGAAGTCTTTAGGAATTGATACCGCGGTAAAAGGCGAGCCTAAACTTTAAGTGTTTAGGCTCAATCGGTTATTCGATATATTCGAAAACCTTAACGACTTTGCGTACACCAGCAGTATGACGGGCAATGTCAACAGCAAGCTCTGCCTGTGAGCGGTGGATCAGCCCTAGCAGGAAGACTTCACCGTTTTCAGTGATCACTTTAATTCGGGTCACATCCAATTCTTTCTCGTTGAGCATCCGTCCCTTCACTTTGGTTGTTACCCAAGTGTCGTTACTGCGAGTCGTGAAAGACGTTGGATTACCGATGCGGATCTGGTTGTGGATTTTACCGCCCAGCTTAAGGTCTTGTACGACCTTAACCGCTTTATCCCTCAACATCGAGTTGGGGGCTTGGCCTATCATCAGCACATTACCGTTTACCGATACACCCGTGATATTGGTTTGTTTCTTAAGATCTTCATGCTCAAGTAGCGCACTGGTGATCTTAAAATCAGTATTAGTATCATCGAGCTGCGTTTTTACCGAACGCTCATCGTTGGCCATCATGGCGCCGCTGACTGCGCCCACCATAACGGCACCGGCGCAACCTTGCAGTAGCATGCAAACCATTAACAGTGGGGCAGCATATCTCATTGCTGTTCGTCCTGTGGGAAGAGTGTGCGGTCGATATTGTCACACAGGCAATGGATCACCAGTAAGTGCACTTCTTGAATACGTGCCGTCACGTTCGAAGGAACGCGAATTTCGACGTCACCCACGCTGAGTAATCCCGCCATCGCGCCGCCGTCTTTACCGGTTAAGGCTACGATAGTCATATCGCGACTCAGTGCCGCTTCCATCGCTTTAATCACGTTACCAGAGTTACCGCTGGTGGAAATGGCTAACAGGATGTCGCCAGGCTGACCTAAGGCTAAGATTTGCTTTGAGAAAATCTCATCGTAGCTGTAATCGTTAGCAATTGCCGTGATAGTCGATGTGTCTGTCGACAGGGCAATGGCTGGCAGTGGTGGACGTTCAATCTCGTAGCGGTTTAATAGCTCGGCCGAGAAGTGCTGAGCATCACCGGCACTACCACCGTTACCGCAGGCAAGAATTTTATTGCCACCCAAAAGACATTGCACCATCATCTCCGCCGCTTTGGCGATGGATTCTGGCAGTGCTTCGGCTGCATCGATTTTAGTCTGGATAGATTCAGTAAAGCTGTCTTTAATGCGTTCTAACATGGATACATCCTTTCAGGATAAAGTGTGGCTATGATGCCATATTTCCACGGTGGAGTTGAGGCATAAGCGTTAAAAATTATTCGATTAGCTGAGTCGAGAGCCTCGTTTAAAAGGCATCGACCAGCCATTGGATCTGCGTATCTTCGATGGCGACAACGTCGAATCGGCAGGGTACATCCAATTTATGGCTCTGTAAATAATGGCTGGCCGCCATGCGGATCCTGCCGATTTGTGCTTTGCTAAGTGCTTGTATTGCGCCGCCAAATTGATTTGCTGAGCGGTATTTTACTTCAACAAATACCCAGTATTTTTTGTGGCGCATGATTAAGTCTATTTCACCAAAGGGATAGCGGACATTACGCTCAACAAAGGTCAAACCTTGTTGTTCAAGGTAACCTTGGGCGAGCGACTCTGCCTGCTGTCCGAGTGTCATAGTTGGCGGAAACTGCCTCTTTGATAGCGTCCCCAGCTTAATTGGCGGTTAATTACGCCATCGGGATTGACCGATAACACGCCGCTACGACCATTGAACTGGTAACCGGTAAATGAGCGCATTTGTGCGAGTTTGCTGATCAAATCCATCGCATCATAACCCATCACAAATAAGCGTTTTTGGCCGTTGTTCCAGCCGGGCCATAAGGTATTAACCATCAGGTTTTCTTCGCCATTTTGCATCAACCAAGGTGCGTCACTGAGAGTGAGGTTATTTAAATCCTGTGCAGTTTGGCTCGATTCATTATCGATACGGCTACGGCTCGAGGTGTACAACGGCACGGGCTGAGTAAAGACGCTAAAGGTGACATCGATAAAGGCCTTGAGCAGGGTTAACTCCTGCGGCGTCGAGATCATATAGATGGCATCTATATCTTGGCGCGAGCGAAAATCGGCCTGTACTGAATTGCCCAGTAGTTCCTTGATGCGCGCAATACGGGCTTGGCTATCGCGAACGCCGAGCGCATCTTGCACCGTGGTTTTCATCTTATCGCCACTGTCGTAGTAATAGACTTCGATGGGCGTATCGCTTTTCTTTTTCCAGGCTTGAATAAAGCTCTCGGCCATACGTTTGCCGATAGCATCGTTGCTGGCGAGTAGCAGCGGCATAGTTACGCCATCTTGATACATGCGTATTGCAGCATCGGCTGCTTCTTGTGCTGGCGATAATGCAAAGTAAAACTTATTAGCATCAGCGACAAACTTGTCTGTTTGATTTAAAAACAGTTGCGGGATCGGCGCGCTTGCCGCAACAGGTGTTGCTGGCGTGCCAGTGGTGTTGGTTGCCGCAGTACCAGTGTTTAATGCCAATAATTGATCGATTTCATTTGGCAGTAGCGGGCCAATAATAAACTCAGCGCCTGCATTTACCGCTTGCTGATAGGCGGAAACGGCATCGTTAGCGGTATCGTAAAAATTCACCGAGACTTGCTCATTCGGTTTGGCTAAATAACTGGCCAAAATGCCTTGGCGAATCGCATTGGCGGCAGTGGCGCGCTGGCCTGTGAGCGGCAAGAGTACAGCGATATTTTTTGGGGTATAAGGTTTGGCGTTTAACGCTTGATCTAAATCCGCAGGCAACTTCGCCGCCGCAGGATGATAAGGGTTTTGTTTTTGCCAGTCGCCTAAATAACGGACCAGTTGGTTGGGATCGACCGCATAATGCTTAGCGATATACGCCAGTTGTAACCAACCTGCAAAAACAGGGCTTTTGGCATCTTTGGTGAATGCGAGCAAGGTTTGCTCGTGCATCGGTTGCAACACTTGCCAGATCTGATTATTGACTTCATTCGCCTCGGCGGGAGGTAAATAGGTGGTCAATAAACTTAATTCGCGCACCTGTTCGATAGGCTGTTTATTCTGTTGGAATAAATGCGCTCTTAATTGATGATAGGCTGCCATTTGCCAGCCGGGTAATACCCAAGTGCTTGGGTAAGTTAGCGTTTTCAGAGCATCAAGCGGCGTCGATGTATGCTCTAGCACCCGCGCAGTCAGGTATTTATGTTCAGCCACTAGCGTCGGGACCTGAGTCAGGCTTGGCAGCATCGACTTGAGCAGCTTTTGCGCCGCCGCATAGTCGTTCGCATTAATATGCGCATGTGCCGCCAGCAGCAGGTAAGTATCACGTTGCTGAGGATCTTTGCTATTAGCGGCCTGTGCTAAATACACATTTGGCGCCAATGGAGCAGAGGCTAATGAGGTGGCCACGGTGGGCGCTGTACTGGTAGAGCTGCTGGGCGCTTGACTGCCGCAACCCGCCAATACTGCGGATAAAATGGCCACGGAAACTAACTTAGTTGTATTCAGGCTTTTTAACACTGGGCTTCACTCTGGTAAGATGCTGCCTCTAGTTTAACCTTCTCTTGCGCTTGACGAAAGTCTTGGCACTGTCATTACAGAGGTATATATGGACCAAAGCGTCGCACTCTACATCGTTCCCACTCCTATTGGTAATTTGGGGGACATGAGCCCACGTGCTATTGACGTGCTCAGCCAGGTTGCATTAATTGCCTGTGAAGACACCCGCCATAGCGGCAAGTTATTGAGTCATTTTGGCATTTCAACTAAAACCATCGCACTGCACGACCATAATGAGCGTGCTCGCGCCCAGTGGATTGTGGATCAGCTAGCCGCAGGGCAGTCGATTGCGCTAATTTCCGATGCGGGCACGCCGCTGATATCAGACCCCGGCTATCACTTGGTCTCCCATGTGCGCCAATCTGGGTTTAAGGTGATCCCCCTGCCTGGCCCCTGTGCGGCGATTACGGCGTTAAGTGCCTCAGGTTTGCCGTCGGATCGTTTTTCCTTTGAAGGCTTTTTACCTTCGAAAGAAAAAGCTCGCGCCGATAAGTTGCTTGAACTTAAGGAAGATCCGCGCACGCTGATTTTTTATGAATCTCCCCACCGTATCGAACATAGCCTAACGACTATGGTTGAAGTGTTAGGCGGCGAGCGGCAAGTGGTGATGGCGCGTGAAGTGACTAAAACCTTCGAGACCTTCCTTAGCGGCCCAGTGGCTGAGGTATTGGCTACCGTCAGCAGCGATCTTAACCAGCAAAAAGGCGAGATAGTGCTGATGGTGCACGGTCACCGCGCGGCCGAGGATGATGAAGCTATCCCAACCGTTGCCATCAACACACTCAAGTTACTCTGTGAAGAATTGCCGCTTAAAAAGGCCGCTGCCATTGCCGCGCAAATTCACGGTCTTAAAAAGAATGCTCTGTATAAGTTCGGTTTAGAGTCTGATTTATAAGCAAATCTAACCGATAGGAGCACACCAGCTGGATTAACAGTGGTACGCGCAGATTGCTTAGGCTATAATCCGCGCCGAGTTGGCCAGACAGTCGCCGCGTTCGCAAGAACGGGGAGGAAAGTCCGGGCTTCAAAGAGCGGGGTGCCAGGTAACGCCTGGGCGGTGTGAACCGACGACAAGTGCAACAGAGAGGAGACCGCCATCATAGCCTCGGCTAAGGTGGTAAGGGTGAAAGGGTGCGGTAAGAGCGCACCGTGCGGCTAGCAATAGTCCGTAGCAAGGTAAACTCCACCCGAAGCAAGACCAAATAGGGTTCCGTATGGCGTGGCTCGCGTTGGAACCGGGTAGGTCGCTTGAGCCTGTGAGCGATTGCAGGCCTAGATGAATGACTGTCCACGACAGGACCCGGCTTATCGGCCAACTCAACCTCTTTAAAGTAAAAGGCCTCGCAGCAATGCGAGGCCTTTTATTTTTCAGGCAATACGATTAATTGATGCATAAAGAAGATTGATAGTTAAGCTTCTGGATAAATGCTAAGAAATTGTTTTTATGTTACTTTCTGTCATAAGAGCCGCTCGTCATTTGAGTAGAATAACTACACATCATTCCTCGTTTCGCGAGCACGAGCTTGCCAGAACGAACAAAATTTAATCTCGAAACGTCAACACGCCCTAGCAAAGCTGAAATTTTAACTCTGTTGAAATCATCCCTTTTGCCCCAATATAGTCTCTAGTGCTGCAATCTGGTGGCGTTTATCACAGGAGTTTATGTCATGCTTTATGATTTAACGGCTGTTCAATTTAGCAAGATGCTGAAAAACTTGAGTCTTATTCTGGAAAAGGGTGAGATTTTTGCCAACTTGAAGAAGGTGGATATGGCGGTATTATTGAATTCCCGCTTAGCACCCGATCAATTTAACCTGATCCGTCAGATCCAGATTGCCTGTGATACCGCCAAGATAGGGGTCGCGCGTCTCACGGGGAATTTAGATACCGTACCTAAGCATGATGATACTGAAACGACTCTGCCAGAGTTGCAAGCGCGTATTGCTTCTGTTATCGAGTACTTAGCTCAATTTACCGAGGCAGATTTTGCCGATGCGTCAACAATTCACGTCTCTCAACCACGTTGGGAAGGTAAGTATTTAACGGGATATGAGTTTGCGATTGAACATGCTATCCCGAACTTATATTTCCATGTGACGACGGCTTATGCGATTTTGCGCCATAACGGTGTGGATGTGGGTAAGAAAGATTATCTCGGCCCTATGCCTTATAAGTCGTAATTCCCATCGCACAGCGAGCATTTGCTTTGCTGTGCGTTTAATGCGGCTGAGGTAATATCACGCTAACTTTTAACCCGCCAAGTGTTGAATGCGTAAAGCTAAGTTCTCCCTGATAACTCTCGACAATATCTTTGCAAATCGACAGACCTAAACCATGGCCTTGAATGCTCTCATCGAGCCGAATTCCTCGCTCAGTAATCACCTCTAAATTAGTATCCGATACGCCTTCGCCATCGTCGCTGACCTCAATCAGATACGCTCGATTGCTGGTATTTGTCTGTTCAATACAAAGCTGTATCTGTCGACGCGCATGCTTGCAGGCGTTATCGAGCAGATTGCCAAGCAGTTCCAGTAAGTCGTCCCGGTCAAAGGGAATCACCAGTGCTTTATCAAGCCGATAATCAATTTTGCGCTCTGGATAAATGCGCTGCATCACTTGGATGAGTGGCGGCAGATCGTCATTGAGCACGGTGAAACGCCCCGGAGTGGAGAGCCCGACGATTTTAGTGCGCTTAAGCTCTCGCTCAATAATATGGTGCAGATCTGCGAGCACCTTGCTGCCTTCGCGTCTTTGCTCTGGCGCTAGGCTATCGAGGTAGGATTGTAGCCCTTGCAGAGGGCGTTTCATTTCGTGGGCAAGATTACCCAAGGCATTGCGTGAGCGTTGTACCCTTTGCCCCAGTTGATTCATGAGGCGTTCGATTTCCTCAATCAAAGGGCTAATTTCTGTTGGCGTGTGCTGGGTATCGATTTCTTGTCCCTGGAGCCGCAGTTGCCTGATGGCATCTGGCATTTGCTCTAGCGGTTTAAAGCCCCGCTTGAGCAACAGATGTTGGGCAAATAGCAGGATCATAATGGTTAGCAGCACCACAACCGCGGCAAAGCCTAAAAAGCGTAATTGGGTTTGCTCGAGCGAGCTAATGTCTTCGGTCACCCAGAGGGTGATGGTTTGCCCATTCTTGACGATTGTCTGACTGAGCATCAGCCAGTGTTCTTGGCCCACGTATTGAGTGGCCTGTTGTTGTTCTCCAACGTTAAGATTGGGGAGTGAAACGGCATGATCAAACAGCGAGCGGGAACGTAATAACTGCTCACCGATGTTAATCGCAAAGTAGTGGCCAGAATTGACCCTGTGATACACATTGGGGAGCCTGTCGGCACTCAGTGACCAAGTGCCATCGGCTTGCGGTTCGAGGGCGGAGATCAGGCTATCGGCATCGTGTTGCAGGCGCGAGGCGACAAAGTCTTGGGTTAAGATTTGAATGCCTTGAAATAGCAAATACAGTAATAGCGCCATGGCGCAGGTGAGGGTGATAAGCAGGTTTCTAGTGAGATAGGCTTTGAGTGAATACACGCTTATGCATCCTTGAGTCGATAACCTTGGCCGCGCCGCGTCTCGATATAATCTTTGCCTAAGCGTTGGCGGAGTCGGTTGACGTACACTTCAATTACATTGCTGTCTTTGATTTGTTCCTCTTCGTAAATGCGCTCGCTCAGCTCGGATTTGGACACAATCTTAGTCGGGTTGGCCATTAAATAATGCAACAGGCGATACTCAATCTTAGTGAGCTCGATAACTTCCCCTTCGGCATTGGTCACTGCTTGTTTATCCACATCGAGAGAGACGCCAGCATGTTGCAGCAGATTATCGGCGCGGCCAAAGTGTCGGCGGATCAGCGCTTCTAATCTGGCGAGCAGCTCCTCAACATGGAAAGGTTTACCGAGATAATCGTCGGCGCCGGCCTTAAGGCCATCGACGCGTTCGTGCCAAGCATCGCGTGCCGTAAGAATTAACACTGGCATCAGCAGGCCCTTTTGGCGCCATTGGCTCAGCACACTTAAACCCGGCTTACCGGGCAAGCCTAAATCGAGGATCACCGCTTCGAAGGCTTCTTCCTCACCGAGAAAGGCGCCATCGATGCCGTTATTGGCATGTTCAACGGTGTAGCCCGCCTTGTTAAGGGCGGGAATGAGGCGAGCTACTAAGTCGGCATCATCTTCAATCAAGAGTAAGCGCATTAGTCGACCTTTTCCTTAAGCCATTCACCCGTTTTGGCATCAATCTTAATCTCATAGACAATGCCATCGTCGCGCAGGATTTCGAGTTCATAGATGATGCGGCCGTGTTTTTGCTCGACTTCAAGGTCGAGCAAACGTCCCTTTAACCGTGATTCATAGCGTTGCATGATGGTGTCGAAGGGTAATACTTTACCCTCCTTCACCCATTCGACCACTTTGTTAGAGAGGTCGTCATCATGGGCTAGACAGCTTGGGCTGTTAATCATCCCAGCGGCCAAAGCCAGGAATATTAACGGTATCTTCATCGAATATGCCCTTCTCTGCGAGGTTGTGGCAATTGCTACATTGGCTGAATGAGCCGACTTTGGGGTTATCTTGCACCATGCGCCTTGGGATCTCATCGTGCTTACGGATAAAAAATGCCTGCTCGGTAATTTTTTGTGGCCCCATATCAGCAATTAAAGGTTTGCTATTTTTCATCACCTTACCATTTTGCGCGGCATGTTGAACGAGATATTGCTCAATTCTCGCCGTTGCTTCAGGCGTCAGGCTGGCATCATCACCAAAGTGATTGTTTAGGTTGTTGGTAATTGCCTGCCACTTGTCTGCGGGCAGTAAATTTGCGGGATACGCCATATGGCAGCTGCCACATTCTGCCGAATACTCTGCATTTTGTGGGATGGCTTGATTCAGCTCGCGACCATCGTCGGCATAACCTGTGCTGGTAAAGGTTAAGCTGAGCCCTACGACGCCTATCGCCAGGGCGAGGACAGTCAGTGTGTAGCCAGCAATCCAGCTTAGGGGATGGGCTTGTTTAGTCATGGTATTTCCTTACGTTTTGCTTACTAAAATGGATGTGGATAACGCCTTTATTGCAAACTTAGCCACAGCAGTACGTCTCCTTTTTCTTGAGGCGTGCACTCGCGTTTAAAGGTCCAGTTACAGTTGCGGTTAAACCATTTCTCAATCTTGGCCGCATCGGTTAAACGGTTACTGGTGAGCGATGGTGCCATGGCCTCAATGGGTTTTCGGGTATTTTGATGCATACCTGGGTCTGTCACTTTGGCGGTGTGACAGCTGGCACAGCTGCGATCCTCACTCTGCTGTAGCCACAGCGCTTGTCCTGCATCTGCGCTAAAGGGGCCTGCACCTTGTGCTTGATATTGTTGCAGTTGTAAGCCAATTCGCTCGGCACTGAGTGGCAAGCTGGCGACCTTGGTATTGGCGGCACTGGCATTAACACTGCTGAGTAGTAGCGCAGTGATTGCTAGTCCGATGCTGTGTTTATTCACGTAGTTCATTTCTGACTCCTTTGAACGGTCGAGTTGCGGCGGTTATTGATGTTCATCTTGTTGGATCAGCGGGCGCTGCTTTTTACCTGTCAGCATGGCTCTGACGAGGTTTTCCTTATGCAGCAGGCTGCTGACAATCACGCCGCCGATATGGGTAGCTATTAGAAACAGGCTGAAGTTGGCGAAAAACTCATGTACTTCCTTCAGTGTGCCCTCGGGCCAAGTAGCGAAAAAGCTTGTGGCCAGTGGACCTTGGCCATCGGTGGCATAAAGTGCCATGCCGGAGAAGCCAGTGAACCCTATGCTGAGGATTAGGGCGACTATCATCAGTGCGCCTGCGGGATTGTGGCCGATGTAATCCTTAGCCTTGCCCGTGAAGAGTTCCTTCAGGTAAGTCCAAGCGATGTTCGGACGGGTGACAAAGTTGATAAAACGCGCATGGTGAGTGCCAATCACGCCCCACAACAGGCGAAATACCAGCAGGGTTAAGATGCTGTAGCCGGCGTAACTGTGGATGTTCATCCATTCGTCTTCGCCTTCGGTGAGGTAGGCTAAGGTAAAAAAGCCCACCAATGACCAGTGAAAGATACGGATCAAGGGATCCCAGACGTTGATGTTTTGCTGCATATTTGAGGACATGATCTGTTGCTCCTAAGGTGGTGTGCTTGCAGGCTACTAAAGCCAAACTTAAACGACGCTTAAATTTTGCGGAGTGAACTTGCCCGCTGTTCTGTTGAGTGAACTGGGCAAATAAGTGAGAAATCCATCGAACTAAGCTTGTTAAGGTATTGGTATTAAGCTAGATTTTGCCGCTTCATCTTCGAGAGGTAAGGGAGCAACCTGTTTATGCCTGTTAACGTTTTTAGCCGTCAGCCCGATCGAAAATCTTTTTTAATTTATGCGGTGTTGCTGTTTGTTATCGAAGTCTTGATTGCGCGTTTTGTGCCTTCGGGGTTTATTCGCGGTTTTGTCGGTGACGTATTAGTGGTGATCCTGTTGTTTTGCATGGCGCGAACGCTAGTCCCCGTCGTGAATGCAAAAGGGGAGTCAATCAATCGCTTTTGGCACACGCCATGGCTGGCACTGGCTGTGTTGCTGTTTGCCTTCGGTATCGAATTTGGTCAGTATTGGGGCTTAGTGGACAAGTTGGGTCTTGGCGGTAATCGCTTGGCGCGAATCGTGATTGGTAGCCATTTCGATCCACTCGATTTGCTGGCTTACTTTGTGGGATACCTGATATTGATAGGCTTGTATTGGAAGCGAAATTAGCTATTTCAAGGCACAGGAAGGATACAGCATGCAGCCGATAACAGCCTTCACACTGCGAGCATCTGATACCGAGGCGCTCACTCAGCCTTTGTATTTCAATCAGCAAGCTACTGGGGTCAATATTGCGGGAAGGCAGCTTGAGGCCCAGTACCGCTGCACTTTACCCAATGGCACCCAAGGCTATCTACTGCTGACCTCCTACGATTGCCCCTTTGAAGAATCGACTGAGTGCAGCCTGCTCGATGCGTCCTTTAAATTAGTGGCGAGTCGCTCCCTCTCGCAGAGCTATCATTCGTTTTTACTCTATGCCCATTGGCCAGTTGCCGATAATGGCCTGCGGCTGCATTACTACGATCAGTTAGTTTGGGATTTGCATATTCTGCCGAGCCGTTTCGGTCGGTTCGGCGGTCCGCGTCTCGAATTTAATCCAGTAACCGAGCCCGAGAGTGATCCCCGCACGGCAAGCTCGATGGCAGAACTGTCGCAGCGGTTAGCGAATATCGAGACTGACCGTTAACGCGATACTAAAAAAGGCGTCAGCAACTCGGTTAACCAAGCCATAAATACCTGAAGGCGTTTAGAAAGATGGCGTCTATGGGGATAGAGCAAGCTCACTGGCATTGAGGGTGCAGGGTAATCTGGCAAGATCTCTATCAGTTCGCCAGTTTGGAGATATTTTGCCACCCCAATATTCGGCGCTTGAATAATCCCTAAACCCGCCAGACAGGCCGCGCTGTAGGCATCGGCATTATTGACTGTGATTAGCTTGGGTAAGGCTAGGGCGCATAGTTCGTGATTATCTTGGCTTAGATAC
This sequence comes from Shewanella sp. POL2, assembly GCF_000282755.1. NCBI lineage: Bacteria > Pseudomonadati > Pseudomonadota > Gammaproteobacteria > Alteromonadales > Shewanellaceae > Shewanella > Shewanella sp. POL2. The sequence continues at coordinate 83,660 of NZ_AKZL01000002.1, read as the reverse complement.
TCAAATCCTGAATCGCTACCGCCTAACTGGCCAACGTAATGGATGAGCTTATGCCCTTGGCTAAGCTCTTCTATATTCGATGGTTTGCCGTATTTTGCGATATAGCTTGGGCTTGCGCAGTTAAGCATCTTAAAGTGGCCAATCTTTTTAGCGATAACACCTTCTTGCTGCACACTGCCTACGCGGATCACGCAGTCAAAACCTTCGGCGACGATATCGACCTTGCGGTCGGTACTGCTTAGCTCCAACTCAATTTGGGGATATTGCTCAATAAAGTCAGGAAGATGAGGAAGCACTAAGTTACGTGCAATCCCCGTGGACATATCGACTCTTAAGCGACCCGAAACTTGCGCCGCCTGCAGTTGGAAGAGGCTTTCTAATTCTTGATAGTCGGTGAGCAAGTTTTTGCAGCGCTCATAACAACTTATACCGTCTTGAGTGAGGCGCACTGTGCGGGTGGTGCGTTGCAGTAAGCGTGCCCCTAGTGCGGTTTCGAACTGAGCTACGACATTCGACACATGGGTTTTCGACAGACCTAGGCTGATACTGGCTTGAGTAAAACTCTCTAATTCAGCCACCCGCATAAAAATTTGCATGGCTTGTAGTCTATCTTGCATTGCAATTGTTCTCTAATAGCTAACAGTCTTGCCATTTATAGTGTGTTTATCCCTCTTTGTGCAAGTAATAAGCTGTGTGCAGTGGAATCGCCATGCTGTGCGGCGGCATTAACATAGATGAATGAAGAGGATACACAATGAACACAACTCCCATCGCGCTGATCACCGGTGCAAGCCGTGGCTTAGGTAAAAATGCGGCCCTGACCTTAGCCGCACAAGGTGTTGATATTATTCTAACTTACCAAAGTAATGCCGCTGCGGCCGCCGAGGTGGTAGCGGAAATTGAATGGCACGGACGCAAGGCTGTCGCGTTACCGTTAGATGTGGGTAATAGCCAGTCCTTTAGTGATTTTTCTCAACGCGTTAAAACCGCACTCGAACAGACTTGGCAGCGGGATAGTTTTAACTATCTAGTTAATAATGCTGGGATTGGTATCCATGTGCCCATGGCTGAAACCAGTGTGGAGCAGTTCGATACTTTGATGAATATTCATGTCAAAGGGCCTTTCTTTTTAACTCAGGCACTGCTGCCTCTGCTTGCTGATAACGGCAGTATTATCAATGTCTCTACAGGGTTAACGCGCTTTGCTATCCCAGGGTTTGGCGCTTACGCCACCATGAAAGGCGCGGTCGAAACCATGACCAAATACTGGGCGAAGGAGCTTGGTCCACGGGGCATTCGCGTTAATGTGCTGGCTCCCGGTGCAATCGAAACGGACTTTGGCGGCGGTGTGGTGCGGGATAATCCACAGATGAATGAGTTTTTAGCGCAGCAAACGGCGTTGGGGCGGGTGGGGTTACCCGAGGATATTGGCGGTGCAATCAGTGTCTTGTTGTCACCCGCTGCGGCGTGGATAAACGCACAACGTATCGAGGCATCTGGCGGTATGTTCTTATAGTTCTACCCGATAAAAATAAAGAAAGGGCCAATGGCCCTTTCTTGTTATCAAGGCAAGGTTTCTGCTCGGTTAGAAGAACCCGAGCGGATTGATATCGTAACTCACCAATAGGTTTTTGGTGTTTTGATAGTGATTGAGCATCATTTTGTGGGTTTCACGGCCGATACCCGACTTCTTATAACCGCCAAAGGCCGCATGGGCAGGATAGGCGTGGTAGCAGTTAATCCAAATGCGACCCGCTTGAATGCCTCGACCTAGACGCTGGGCGCGGTTCATGTCCCGCGTCCATACACCCGCACCAAGGCCGTATTCGGTATCGTTGGCAATTGCTAAGGCTTCGGCTTCATCCTTGAAGGTGGTGACCGAAATAACTGGGCCAAAGATTTCCTCTTGGAAAATCCGCATCTTATTATGGCCTTTCATGATCGTTGGGCTGATGTAATAGCCTTTGCTTTGATCGCCTTCGAGCTGGCAGAGCGAGCCGCCTAAGAGCACCTGCGCGCCTTCATCTTTACCAATCGCGAGATAGCTTAAGATCTTATCGAATTGTTCCTGTGAGGCCTGCGCACCCACTTGGGTGGCAGTATCCAGCGGGTTGCCCTGCTTGATGGTTTGCGCACGGGCGAGCACTTTTTCGATAAAGCGATCGTAAATCGACTCTTGGATCAGCACCCTTGATGGGCAAGTGCAGACTTCACCTTGGTTGAAGAAGGCCAGCAAAATGCCTTCGACGGCCTTATCTAAATACTCGTCTTCGTGGTCCATCACATCGGCGAAATAGAGGTTAGGCGATTTACCGCCGAGTTCTACTGTCGATGGGATCAGTGATTCGGCGGCACATTTTAATATGTGGTAACCCACTTCGGTGGAACCAGTAAAGGCCAGTTTAGCGATGCGTTTGCTGGTGGCGAGGGCTTGGCCCGCTTCGGCGCCAAATCCGTTGACGACGTTGAGGATGCCGGGCGGCAGCAGATCTTCAATCAGTTCGAGTAGCACAAGGATAGAGACGGGTGTTTGCTCGGCGGGTTTGAGCACCACACAGTTACCTGCGGCGAGCGCAGGGGCGATTTTCCATGCCGCCATCAACAGCGGGAAGTTCCACGGAATGATTTGCCCGACGACACCTAAAGGTTCAGGGAAGTGATAGCTGACGGTGTTGCCATCAATATCAGCAGCACTGCCTTCCTGTGCTCGAATGCAGCCAGCGAAGTAACGGAAATGGTCTACAAACAGAGGCAAGTCGGCGTTGAGAGTTTCACGCACCGCTTTGCCGTTTTCCCAGGTTTCGGCAACGGCTAAGTATTCGAGATTTTGCTCAACGCGATCGGCGATACGCAGCAGTAAATTCGCACGCTCGGTGACCGAGGTTTTTCCCCATGCATCCTTAGCGGCATGGGCCGCATCGAGCGCCAGTTCGATATCGCGATAGTCGGAGCGGGGAATTTTACAGAAGTTTTGACCATTGACGGGGGAGCGATTATCGAAGTATTCGCCGTTAACTGGGGCGACCCATTTGCCACCGATAAAGTTAGCGTATTTTTCTTTAAAGTTAACGATGGCACCAGGAGTTCCGGGTTGAGCATAAATCATAGTGTTATTCCTTCTGTGGCTGCCGAAAACGCTAAATGTGTAGCGTCTCAGCATGGGTCTTGTTGAAATAGGTTTGAGCACTGTTGTTATTTTTATCCTTTGCCAATCGGATTGACTGACAAAGTTGTTGATTAAGTTGGTGTTCTCTTACGCAACACTTGAGTACTGCGTATAAACGGGTATCGCAAGGACAGTGCCAAACTGGCAGGAGTTGTACACTTGTTGAGCTAACAGTATGATGAAAAGCTAATTTTGCAGATCCAAATCAATAGGGCATTCAAGGATGGAAAGTTGCCCTGTGGTCATTTTGTCATCCAACGACACACCATGGGTGTGCCGAAATGGAGCAGCGCTCGGGGAGCATGGCTATGACAGTAAAACCGCATTTTCCAACCACACAGGCATGGTTAGCCGATTCATGGCAGCGCAGCTTAGGTGCTGGCTTATCAGAGTTTCATGCTGGTGAGGATCTCAGGCTCACTCGCGCGGAACTCAAACATAAACATGAGCAATATCAGCAGCTCATCGAATTAGTACAATCCCATGCCTTACCGCTGTTTAATCAACTGATGGCACACTCCAATAGTCGATTATTGCTCTCCGATGCTGACGGTTATGTGCTGAAACATTGGGGCGTGAGTCGTTATTCCAGTAAGTTAGCTGATGTGGCGCTCGATATTGGGGTCAACTGGCTCGAAAAGTATAAGGGCACCAATGCAATAGGCACGGCGCTCACGGCCAAGCAGGCGGTTTCAGTGGTTGGCGAGCAGCATTTTATCCGCCAAAATCGTTTTATGAGTTGTACTGCTTGCCCGATTTTTTCACCCCAAGGCGAGATGCTCGGAGTGCTCGATATCACCAGTGAGCAACAGCGGCATTCACAGCAGACTTTAATGTTAGTGTCGAGTCTGGCGCAGCAGGTCGAAACGGCGCTGCTGTGTCATCTGCCCGATAGCCATTATCGGATTGATTTAGCCGCCGAGCCGAGTTTATTAAGTTCTGGCTGGCAAGGCATAGTGATCGCCGACAGTGATGGACGGATTGTGGGCTGTAATCCCATGGCAAAACAATTGCTGAGTCAAGCCAAGCTGGGCGATAGCCTAGAGCTGCATTTGGGAGATAGCTGGGCGCGAGCGGGGGGCTTCAATCGGGATTTGGCTCTGCACTTACAGACTCAGGCGTTGGGTGTTACGCAGACCAAAAGTGCGAAGACGATTCAAGATCAGCCGCAGAGTCAATTGGGGGTAAGGTTTCGCGATCCCTTGCTTGAGCGGGCTTGGCAGCAAGCGAACAAGGTCATCACTAAACAAATCCCTTTGCTGGTGCTCGGTGAAACTGGGGTGGGTAAAGAGCAGTTTGTCAAAAAGCTCCATGCCCAGAGTGCCCGCCGCGCGCAGCCGTTAGTGGCGGTGAATTGCGCCGCCTTGCCCGCGGAGTTAGTTGAGTCTGAGTTATTTGGCTATCAGGCAGGGGCTTTTACTGGCGCTAATCGAACTGGTTTTATCGGTAAGATCCGCCAAGCCCACGGTGGTTTTTTGTTCCTCGATGAAATTGGCGAGATGCCGCTGGCGGCGCAAAGCCGGTTACTCCGGGTGCTGCAGGAGCGTGAGGTCGTTCCTGTCGGCAGTAATCAAAGTGTTAAGGTCGATATTCAGATCATCGCCGCGACCCATATGGATTTAGAGTCGCTGGTGTCGCAGGGATTGTTCCGTCAGGATTTGTTTTATCGCCTGAATGGATTGCAGGTGCGCTTGCCTGCGCTGCGTGAGCGGCAGGATATTGAGCGCATCATCCATAAATTACACCGCCGTCACCGCAGCGGCCCACAAACCCTGTGTGCTGAATTATTGGCGCAGCTGATGCGTTACGATTGGCCCGGCAATCTAAGGGAGCTGGATAACCTAATGCAGGTGGCGTGTTTAATGGCCGAAGGTGAGGTTGTACTCGAGATCAATCATCTCCCCGATTACCTTGCTCAAAAGCTAATGGATCTGGCGTTTGAGCCGCACACCTTAACTGAGGTTGTTGAAGCCGAAACCACGGCGCATCCGCACGAACTGGCCGAGTCTAGCTCCGCCACCATCGACTCGCTCCATGGAACCATAAATCTGAACGTGTTGCAGGCTTACCGCGCCTGCGAGGGCAATGTGAGCCAATGTGCTAAGCGTTTGGGGATTAGTCGTAATGCCTTGTATCGCAAATTAAAACAGCTCGGTATTAAGGATTAACGGTAGTTGACTGTTGATAATATAAGCCCCGCTGACGGTGTTAGCGGGGCTTATGTTTTTAGGTCGGTAAACTGATATTGACTTCAAGGCCGTGTGGCTGACGATTCTCGGCTCTGATTTTACCTTTATGGGCGCTAATGGCGGCTTCGGTAATGGCGAGTCCTAGGCCCCAGCCCCCACTTTCCCGCTGTCTTGCCGAATCGGGGCGATAGAAGGGTTTAAAAATCGCTTCAAGTTCAGCAGGATCTATCCCCGGACCATCGTCTTTAATTGTGATCTGTACTTGGCCGCTGGCTTGGCTCGCGCGCAGGTGAATATCGCTCTGGGCATAACGAATCGCGTTGCGCAGCAGGTTTTCTATCGCCCGGGACAGGGATTTCGGATAATGGCTGAGTTCGATGGCTTCATCGATATCGATAGTGATCTTTTTGCCCTGTTGATCGGCTTCAAATTCGGCATCGTCCAATACTTGGCTTAGCGACTCGGCTAAGCCAAGGCGTACCTTAGTCTCATTGGTGCTAAGTTTGACCCGCGATAGCTCCAGCAGCTCGGCAATCAGTTGTTCTAATTGCTCGGCCTCGTAGGCAATGCGGTCGGTTTCAGTGGTCTGCTGGCCTTTCTTGCGGGCCAGTGCCAGTGACAATTGCAGGCGGGTCAGTGGGGTGCGCAGTTCGTGGGAAATATCACCCATCAAACGTTGTTGATTTTTGACCATGGCCTCAATCGAGTCCGCCATGCTGTTAAATGCAGTGGCGAGTTGGCCGATTTCATCGTTACGTTGGGTGGTTGCTTTATCCACCCGATTGCTGAGATCACCTTCTGCGAGGGCATCTGCACTTTTCTTGAGTGAACTGAGTGGCTTACCCAAATGCCAAGCGAGTAGGGCGCAGAGTAATCCCGACAGCAGTATGGCCAAACTGAGGGTGAGTAGTTTGTTTTCGATAAAGAAGAAGAACCAGGGCCGAGGATGAATATCTGGCAGTCGACCATAGAGAAAATAGGTTTCTCCCTCCAGAGTAAATTGGTGTGGGCCAAATACTAATTCATCTTTAAATTGGTGGCTAATTGGCTGTTTTTCTTCATCGGCCATCAGAATAAAACTGCGTACACCACGGCTGATTCTATTGTTGTTAATCACTTGGCCTTGGCTATTGGTGAGATACAGCCGCAGTGGTTTGCCTTCCATATCTCGATGCCTCTCCCAGCGGCGCAGAAAATCGGACTTAAGCAGAGTTGGATTTTCTTGAATGCGCTGCGCTACGGTCGCCAGTACTTTTTGCAGGTGGGGCGGTATTGGGGCGCGGTCGTGATTTTGTTGCAACAAAGGCAACAGCCCGACTAAGGCAATAATCAACGAACTACAGAGCCAAAATCCGAGCAGTAATTTGATAAATAAGCGATTAGGCACAGTTGTTCCCGCCGTTATGGTAACCAGATATAACCTTTGCCACGTATAGTTTTCACCCTGGGTCTGCCATCGCTGCGCTCGGGAAGTTTTTTACGTAGATTCGAGAGGTGCATGTCTAGGCTGCGATCGAATGGCATCAATTTTTTACCCAGCACAATTTCATTGAGCTCTTCTTTATTCATCAACTCGCCAGCATGGAGCGCTAAGGTGTGCAGCAGAGTAAATTCTGTGCCCGTGAGGATGATCAGTTGCTCATTGCAATAGGCCTCTTGGCGAGTGGGATCTAAACGCAAATCACCAAACTCTTGCGCCGGGGTGGCGTGGATTTCTTGGGCGGTTAAGTGTGAGCGGCGAATAATGGCGCGAATACGGGCGATAAGCTCCCTGTCATTGAAGGGCTTAGGTAAATAGTCATCGGCACCGATCTCAAGCCCTACCACTCGGTCAATCTCGTCGCCTCTGGCGGTGAGCATCAACACGGGTGTTTGCTTGTGTTGCCGCAGGGCGCGAAGCACTTCAAAGCCATTTAATTTAGGCAACATGACATCGAGTAAGATCAAATCGTAATCTGCAGCCAAGGCAAGTTCTAAGCCTTGCTTGCCATCGTAGGCTAGCGTGAGTTTAAACCCTTCGAGTTCGAGTAATTGTCCAAGGAGTTCTGACAAACCGAGATCATCATCGATTAATAATATCCGACTCATAGTGTTCCTTAATCTGGGTGAACGGGTGCTGCAGACCGGCATGGGCTCAGTAAATCGCAGGCACTTTTAGTACTTTGCCTGAGTATACCCCTTTTGATGTCAATTGCTGTGTAGCAATGTAAGCCAAAGTAAAGAATAGAGAATCTGTTTTACCTAAGCGAGTTCAAGAGTCGAGTTTCTGCTCTTTAAGGTGGTTCGGGTATGGTTATTGGCGCAACTTTACACTGATTTACTCAGGTCACGACCTCACTTACATATGAGGCTTTAGACTGTTATCGTCGAAAGTGATTCGGCTTTTAAAAGGGTCGTCACTATTTCTTATCTTTACAACATGAAGTTGAATTATTGAGGTTAATATGATGAAAACATTATCTCCTTTAAAAGCAGGTCTATTTGCCATCTTAGCAAGCTCCGCAGTATTGGCGACAGCAGTGAGTGCTGAGCCTAGCCAAGGCTGTGATCATTCTCGTGGTGAGTTTCATAAACGTGGCGATCGCATGGAGCATGATGGCATGCATAGAATGTTCGAAGGATTAGACTTAACTGATGCACAAAAAGCAGACATTAAAAAACTGTTTGCTGAGCAACGTGCAGCACGTAGTGATGATAGACCTTCGAAGGAAGAGCGTTTAGCGCACCGAACTGAAATGCATGGGTTGATCACCTCGGCCACCTTCGATGAGGCGCAAGCTAAGGCACTGCTGAGTGCTCAGCAGGAAAAACGTCTAACGCAAGCGATTGAAAGGATGAAGATGCAGAATCAAATTTACAATCTGCTGACGCCCGAGCAACAAGCTAAGTTTAAAGCGCGATTTGAAGCACAAGCTGCTAAAGAACCTCGCAGTTAAGCTTGTAAGCTGATATACAATAGGGTCATAGCTTCCCGATATAGACCCCTATGACTGAAACTTCCCAATACGATTTTTGGGTCAAATTAGCTAGTCGCGCTTCCGTGGCTACTGCTTTGACCCTTATCACAATCAAACTGTTAGCTTGGTTGTATTCCGGTTCTGCCAGTATGTTGGCATCCTTGACGGATTCATTCGCCGATGCACTTGCCTCGATTATCAATTTTATTGCCATTCGCTATGCTCTCGTTCCCGCAGATCATGACCACAGATATGGTCACGGCAAAGCTGAGCCATTAGCCTCGCTAGCGCAATCGGCTTTTATTATGGGATCGGCATTTCTGTTGCTATTTTATGGCGGCGAACGTTTGCTAAATCCTTCACCCGTTGAAAATGCCACCTTAGGCGTAGTGGTTTCTGTAGTCGCAATTGTGCTGACACTCGCCTTAGTTTTGCTGCAAAAACGGGCGCTAGCGGCAACGAATAGCACTGTGGTGGAAGCCGATTCGTTGCACTATAAGTCAGATTTATTTCTCAATGCCGCGGTGCTTTTAGCACTCATATTGTCTCAATATGGCTGGTGGTGGGCGGATGGTCTATTTGCAGTACTGATTGCCTGTTACATAGGCCGGCAGGCTTTTGATTTAGGTTACCGCTCGATTCAAGCATTGTTAGATCGTGAGTTAGATGAAGAAACCCGTCAGCGGATAAAACAAATTGCTAAGGAAGATCCAAGAGTATTAGGGCTTCATGATTTACGGACGCGCCAAGCAGGTAAAACCATTTTTATTCAATTCCATTTGGAGATAGACGGCCATTTAAGCCTAAACGAGGCCCACAGTATTGCTGATACCACAGGGCTTAGGGTAAAGGCCGCCTTTGAAGATGCCGAGGTGATTATTCACCAAGATCCCGTACAAGTGGAGCCAATGACTCAATAACCGCGGTAAAACACTAAAGCGATTATTGACATACCAAAGGAGTGGTTATGCCATGGATGCAGCGGCAGTCTCACCTGTTTGATGCTCATACGCGGCTCATCTGCCGTTATCATCGATTGTCGACTCGCTTTGAGTTGATTGCCGAGCATGTCCCCAGCGCGAGCGGGGGACATGACTCAAACCTCTCTGATCATAATCTAGTGAATCTTCCTATGGGCGTTTGGAGCGAGCTTATCCTGCGTCAATCCTTATATTATTGGCCGAGAATTATTCCGTTCAATATTGCGCAGCGGGAGTATCGACTACATGTTTGGCCATTATTAATGTGGCGCAGCCGGGTAATTTGTGCACAATCGGGAAAAGTCATGATTAGTGAATGCCTCGATGAGCGAAAACGTCGTTCCCTTATTCGTTGGTGTTATTTCGCGATTATGAATGTATTGCGAGTCGTTAGTTAATGCTTAAGTCTCTTCTCATACATGCTCGTTTTATTTAAAGCTGAATGCTTTCTGTATAAAGTGTATTTAACCTTTACAAACTATTACTCTTATTTTGTGTTTGTTATATTATTCGCGGCGTTTACTACTTAAGTTAACTCATTAGGGAAATGTAATGAAAAAACTATCTTTAGTTGCGGGTTCTTTACTAGCAGTATTAGTGACAGGCCAAGCTGTAGCGGCAGCTGACACCACAGGTTTTTATGTGGGTGGTGCACTAAATCGCGTGACTGTTGATGTGCTTGATGATGGAGAAACAGGGACAGGTTTCGGTGTATACGGTGGTTACAACTTTAACGAATGGTTTGGTTTAGAGGCGAATTTATTTGCAACTGGCGATTTAGGCGATAACGATGTCGATATTTCTGCGGGTGCACTTACTTTTACCCCTAAGTTTACTATGCAAATCAATGATATGTTCTCAGCTTATGCAAAGGTCGGTGTTGCATCTATGGCTATGAATATTGACGGTTTTGGTTTTGATGAAGATTTCACAGGCTATGGCTGGACCTACGGTGTTGGTATTAACGCTGCTGTGACAGAGCATTTAAATGTTCGCTTGAGTTACGATGTTACTAGCGGTGATTTAGACGCTGACCACAATTATTTAAATGTGAAAGATATCGATACCGATATTAAACAACTGGCGATTGGTGTGCATTACCAGTTCTAATTATTTAGATTAAATCTAAATAATAAAAAAGGGATAGTGATATCCCTTTTTTGCTTTTAAATGGATGGTTAATCCATAGACAATTCTTTCAGTTTTCGCGTTAAAGTATTTCTTCCCCAGCCTAAACGTTTTGCCGCTTCTTGTTTATGCCCTTGTGTATGTCGCAATGCGGTTTCGAGTAATATGCGCTCAAAGGCAGGCTGTACTTCGGTTAATAAATCGCTATTTCCCTCAGACAGTTTTTGGTCGATCCACTCGGTGAGTGCCGATTGCCAATCTTGGCTGCCTTTCGCCATTGGATTAATACTGGTAGGTTCCTTAAGTAACTCGGGCGGCAAGTCTTGGGGCAGGATTTCTTGTCCTGAGGCCATGACGGTGAGCCAGCGACAAGTGTTCTCGAGTTGTCTAACGTTGCCCGGCCATGGCAATTGCGATAGCTTAGCGGCGGTCTCCTTGGTGAGGATTTTGGCTTCGACACCAATCTCCTTGGCGGCGGAGGCTAAAAAGTGGCTAGCAAGCTGAGGAATATCCTCACGGCGTTGTGACAGCGGTGGCAAATGGATACGAATCACATTGAGGCGGTGGAATAAGTCTTCCCTAAATCCGCCTTTTAGGACTAATTGCTCAAGATCTTGGTGGGTGGCAGCAATGATGCGCACATCCACTTGGACGGCGCTATGGCCGCCGACTCGATAAAACTGTCCATCGGCGAGAACCCGTAGCAAACGGGTTTGCACGTCTAGCGGCATATCGCCGATTTCATCTAAAAACAGGGTGCCGCCGTTAGCTTGCTCAAAGCGCCCTTGACGCACGTTAGCCGCACCAGTAAAGGCGCCTTTTTCATGGCCAAATAGTTCTGATTCGATTAAATCCTTAGGAATCGCCGCCATATTCAAGGCGATAAAGGGTTTATCCTTGCGCGGACTGTGCTTATGCAGTGCGCCTGCAACTAGCTCTTTACCTGTGCCTGATTGGCCATTGATCAGCACGCTGATTGAAGAGCGTGACAACCTACCAATGGCACGAAACACCTCCTGCATCGCGGGGGCTTCACCGATAATTTCGGGGGTTTTGACTTGAGTTTCCTGCGCCGCTGGCGTTGGACTTTGCTCTGTTGCATGGGTCAGCGCACGCTCAACGAGGGAAATTGCTTCATCAATATCAAAGGGTTTTGGCAAATACTCAAACGCCCCAGCTTGATAGGCACTCACGGCACTGTCTAAGTCCGAATGCGCCGTCATGATGATAACGGGAATATGCGGATAGTGGATTTGTAGTCTTTCAAGCAGAGTTAAGCCATCTGTGCCCGGCATACGAATATCCGAGACGATGACCCTTGGTTGGGCAATCTCTAATGCTTGCCAAAGTGATTCGGCCGCAGCAAAGCTGGCGGTGCTGAGTTTAGCGCCTTGGAGCGCTTTTTCGAGCACCCAACGTATTGAGCTATCATCGTCGAGGATCCACACTTGTTCACTGATTCGCATTTTGCTTCCTCATACGGTATGCGTTTGTTTTGCTTAATTATTTTGCGCTTAAAATCGGTAGAGAGATAATAAATTCTGTGTGTCCTGGGCTGGAGACGCAATCAATTCTGCCCGAGTGTAATCTGGCAATGTTGTGGGCAATCGATAGACCCAGCCCAGAACCTTGCTCACGGCTGGTGACCATGGGATAAAAAAGTGTGTCCATGAGCTCAGGCGGAATGCCTGGGCCATTGTCGATAATGGACAGGGTCAGTACGAGCTTGTGGCGCTGCGAACCGATAGTGACCTGATGTTGCGTGCGGGTGCGGATTAGGATTTCGCCACCTGTATGCTCAAGGGCTTGCACCGCATTCTGCAAAATATTCAGCACGGCTTGCTGCATTTGATCTGGGTCCATCTCGATATCGGGAATCGAGGGATCATAATCCCGCTTCAACTGGATATTGGCTGGCAGTGCGATTTCCACCAACTTGTACACTTTTTGCACCACTTGATGAATGTTATGCAGACTATGTTGAGTGGGGCGCTGCGGGCCAAGCAGTCGGTCGACTAAGCTACGCAGCCGATCAGCTTGTTCGATGATGAGATTGGTAAATTCCTTTTGCGCGGGATCGTCGAGTTCCCGCGAGAGCAATTGCGCTGCGCCACGCAAGCCGCCTAAGGGGTTTTTAATCTCATGGGCTAAGTTACGCACTAAGAATTGTGCCGCCTGCTGCTGTGCATCTTGGCTAAGTTGCTGGTGGATACGTCGTTGTTGGTCGACTTGCCTAAGTTCAAGCAGGCTCAGCTGTGCTTCATCCTCGAGCGGGATCAGTGTCAGATCGACGGTGTGATGCTGGGCATCTAAGGTGACTAACGTCGCGGTGTTAACGGTGAGACTTTGCCCAGCCTTTACCGCATCGCTAAGGAGCTGAGCGTCGACACCTAGCGCTTGATAATGCTCGGGTAATGCTTGTTCGACTAGCCTGTGGCTACCGACACCTAACAGTTGCTCTGCAGCGGCGTTGGCATAACAAGGCTTAAGATCCTTATCGATGACCAGTACCGCGGTCACTAAATGATTGAGCAGAGTCTCTTTATCCATCTACCGTTCCTGAAAATAGGGTTGCACCCTTATGTTGCACCGATTTGGTGCATGCTGCAACTCGACTTCGTCAAACGGCTTAATGTATTTCTTACAACCTAACTAATTATTATTAAACAACTTAATTTGATTTTGGTTGCTTTTTAGGTGCTGGAATCATCGCCGCTTGATGAAGAAATATCTTTCTTGGTGAGCTAGATGCAAAGACTTTGCCGTTTTGAGTCATCGCATCGACAACAATGGTATGTTCACCTCTGTCGATGTTGCTCAACTGAAATGTGCCGCCAATTTGGGGTTGGCCGATGGCTTTACCATCGAGTTTAAGGGCCATCAAATATTGGCTCTTGATTTCAGGGGTGACTGTGGCTGTGACTTGGAAATCGCCATTATTATCCCTGACGGTTTCCTCTTCTTCAGGGGAAGTTATGACGACTTGGTATTTGGTTTGTTCAATGGCTTGCGAGTCATTTGTATCAGGGTTTACGGGGGGAAGAGTAATTTGGTTTAGCGTTTTTTCTTTTAATTCAACAATCTCAGCATTTGGATGTGGCTCATCGGAATAATGAACTTTACCGTTCTTATCGACCCACTTATATACTGTTGCCTGCGCGAATAAGCTAAGCAGCACTAAGCTGATGAGAGTAAAGAAACGCATGCAAAAATCCTTTTATCAGTAAGATAAGATTATCCAAGAGTAGTCGTTTTTTCATCAAAAATCATGGTGTTTGTGCATCAGTAATGAGGATTTATCGGCGATAAACGGGTTTACAAGATGACAAGGTGTGACTGAATGATGTCGCTAACGCCATTACAAATATTTCTTTAAAACTTGATGCCCCTAAGTGTGAGTACCCTTTGCCCCGTTTGAGGGAATATCAACGCACCATTATGGTGCGTTGATAGTGTAAAGTCTCACGGCAGCATGGGATTGCAGAGGTGTGAGATTGAACTATAAGGCGAGGGTTAAAATATCGCGGCTCATGGCGGGATCGATATTGCCATGTTCACCTAAAGCAACCATGCCATGTTTCTCGAGTTGAGCAACAACCGCATCGACAGCTTCTTTACCTAAATCATAGCCAGATAAGTGCGTTGCAATGCCCATGGCTTCGAAAAATGCTTGGGTTTTCGCAATCGCGGCCTCGATTCGTTCGTCTTCGGAGCCTGTGGTGATATGCCATACTCTGTCTGCAAATTGCAGTAATTTTTCACGCTTAGCCGTTTTAGTGCAGCGTAATAATGCTGGCAATACAATGGCTAAGGTACGGGCATGGTCAATATCATAGAGTGCGGTGAGCTCATGGCCAATCATGTGAGTTGCCCAATCATGCGGAACGCCTGTGGCAATCGTGCCATTGAGTGCCATAGTCGCGACCCACATCAAGTTAGCGCGGATATCGTAATCTTCAGGCTTTGTGAGTGCTTGTGGGCCTAATTCAATCAAAATTTGCAGTAAACCTTCGGCAAATCTGTCCTGTACCGCGGCATTGACTGGGTAAGTGAGATATTGCTCGGTGATATGCACAAACGCATCGACAACACCGTTCGCCACTTGTCTTTCCGGTAGGGTAAAGGTTTTGGTGGGATCGAGGATGGAGAATTGTGGATACACTAAATCGTTACGGAATGGCAGCTTTGCTTTCAAAGATTTACGGGTCACCACACTGGCATTGTTCATCTCTGAACCTGTGGCCGGTAGGGTTAATACCGAGCCAAATGGCATGGCTTTGGTCACCTTGGTGCCCCAGCTCGTGAGAATATCCCAAGGCTCGCCTTCAAATACCGCAGCCGCGGCAACAAACTTAGTGCCATCGATGACCGAACCGCCACCAACGGCGAGTAAGAAGTCGATATGTAATTCACGTACTTGCGCGACCGCTTGCATCAGAGTTTCGTAGGTTGGATTGGGTTCGATCCCCTCAAATTCGACCACAAAACGATTTCCAAGCGCTTGTTTTACTTCAGCTAAGGTACCTGTTCGTTTGGCGCTGCTGCCGCCAAATAGCACCATAACTCTGGCATTGCTAGGCACTAAGGTGTCGATTTCAGCTATGGTATTTTTACCAAAATGAATACGAGTTGGATTGTAGTAGGTGAAATTAAACATACTGCTATTTGTCCTATGGTTGGAAAATGAATTTAGTAGACCAGTCGTCTATATTTGTTTGACTACTAAATGATAAATCAAGCCTACGAGGCGATATTTCATTGTTCATTAACGGGTTGCTGATTAATTGGTGTGCCAGTGTTGCTGGCATTAACCCATGGTTTTGGTCTTTAAAATAGATTCGGTCATTGCAAGGGCGCGCTCTAAAGCTGCGCGGCTGTGGCCGAGTTTATTCATCAAACTGGCGCCGAGCCACATGTGATACAACAACTCTGCTGTTGCCTGAGCATCCTGTTCACAGATGGATTTATCGGCAATCCCCACTTGAATGCACTGGGTTAAGCGCTCAATGATGCCAGCCGACCCCTTTAAAAGCACAAGGCGCATAGCCTCAGAGAGATCGGCCACCTCAGCACTTAACTTAACGACTAGGCATTTTTGATCGACACAACCGTCCTGCTGCACGTGCAACCATCTTTGCCAGTATTGCATTTGGCGATCAAAGCCAGAGAGCTGTGGGTTGGCAAATAAGCTATCAAGCTCTGTTTGGTATTGCTCAAAATAACTGGTTAACAGTGCCTCACCGAATTGCTCTTTGGATTCAAAGTAATGGTAAAACGAGCCTTTTGGTACTTGGGCGGTCTTGAGTAATTGGGCTAACCCTAGACACGAAAAGCCTTGCTTAACGATCAGCGAGTAACCGACGTCGAGAATATGCTGACGGGTTGATTGGGTTTCTGTTTTCATGGCGCATGAGTCTATAGCAAATTAGACCAGTCGTCTAGTGGTTGGTTTTTATACAGACGTATTATGTAAATAGAGGAATGCTCAGTTGACTAAGCATTCCATCGACTTGAACGCTATAGATAGCTGCAGCAATATTCTGCTATGTCGCTATTGCGAATTTTAAAGCTGACATTGGCCGCAAGCTCAAACTGGCTGCCTTCGCTAAAGGTTTGCCAGGTTGTGTTATTTGGTAGTAACACCTCGAAACTGCCGCTGGTAACCTGCATGATTTCCCCTTGAGAGGTGGAAAACTCGTATTCTCCTGGAAGCACTACGCCTAGGGTTTGTTTACTACCGTCACTGAAAAATATACTGCGACTGGCGACCTTACCCCCAAAATAGATATTGGCTTTTTTGGCTACTGCTACTTGCTCAATTCGTTCCATCCCGTGCTCCAATTACTTTATGTTTTGTGAATATGTATGCAATTCAAAGTTATTTTAATTCTGTCGTCAATATGATTTTTACTCTGTAGCTGTTTAATAAATAGGATGTTGTGCACACAGGATTTGTTTGGGGTGTAAGTGCATAAACTTTCTAAGTTATTCTATGTTATTACTCGTTGGTGCTGGCATACCCAATAAAATAATCTGGCTTAGCAACCATAGTGCAGGTGATGGCTGGATGAAGTACTTTATATTAGGTTAAAGACTTCTGATAGAGCTACATTATGCTTCGACTTGCCTAAAGCACTTTGAACTTGCGCTGAATGAACAGATGTTTAATGCCATTGGTATTAGGGCGTGTTCACGTTTCGAGATTAGATTTTGTTCGTTCTGGCAAGCACGTGCTCGCGAAACGAGGAATGATGTGTCGTTATTCTACTGAAACGTCAACACGCCCTAGTAGAGGAATACAGTGCTGTGATAAGCCTAGCCGCTTCCTGAAGAGAGAGTTTATTGGCTTAGTAAATCAACTTGGTTATCGGTAAGCAATATCAAAAGCAGATCCTTGCCATTGGAGGTCGCGAATGTCACAGAGCTGTCTGTTATGCATCCGCCAGAAGTGATTCTCTGGCGGATTTTTTCTTAAATGTTTTCGGTTATCGTTTACGCCAGATCGTCATTTCTGAGAGGGAATGTTGGAACTTGCGTTTAGTCTCACGGATAACAAAGGGGATTTCCTTAACCGCGACTAGCTCAAATTGGCCGATCAAGGTTTCGGTCAACCCATCTAAAGTGGTGAAGTTTTCCCCTTTTACTTTGATGCCTCCGAGCCATTTCTCTTTTGGTGTGTAATCCTCAAGCCAAGTATAAGGTGATGCAATCACTAGGTAGCCACCTTGGTTAATGCGTTGGCCAATACTGGTGAGGAAATGTTTGGGATCGTTCAACCTGTCGATAAGGTTTGAGGCATAAACTAAGTCGTAACCTGTGTAGATCGGCTTAAGATTACAGGCATCACCTTGCATGAAGTTGACTTTTTTGGCTTCTTCTTGGTAGCCCAGTTTAGCAAGGCTGACACTCTTAAACTCTTGTAAATCGCCCTCGGTGCGGATGGTATAGCGTTTTTCGCCTTGTTCAGTCAGCGCGTAGGCTTGTTGAATAAAACGAGCCGAAAAATCGATACCGTCAACATGGTCGAACACTTTAGCTAACTCAAAGCTGGCTCGGCCCACCGAACAGCCGATGTCTAATGCCTTCGCGGTATGCTCAAGTTGGATTTCGTTTAACGCCTGTTGAACGCCATTAACGCAGAAATTCGGGACGCCAAAATATTGAGCGCCATAATGGAATTCTAAATATTGAGAAATCAGTTCATCGGTTTCGTACACATTAACCTCGGCCATTTGCTCTGGGTTTTGCAGGGACTCCACATATCGAAATCCGGCATGTTGGTAGAAGTGACGGCGAAACGCGTAGCGAGAGGCTGCAATGGCTTCATTGCCCGTCGAGATCCAAGAGCCCCCTTTAATCAGGTTATGTTTACCATCGAAAGTTGGCGTTGAAAAATCATCGTAGAGTGGATGCACTGCAAAGCCATTAAAACCATCGATAGCAGTTTCGGTCCATTGCCAGACATTACCGACAATGTCGTAAAATTCATTATGTTTAAAGCGATTTACCGGACAAGAGGAAGCGTAGTAGGCCAGCGAGATATTCCCTGGTACTTCTTGCCAGTCGGGGGCATCGGTTGGAATATTTTCTCGTAAAA
Source organism: Shewanella sp. POL2 (assembly GCF_000282755.1). Taxonomy (NCBI): domain Bacteria; kingdom Pseudomonadati; phylum Pseudomonadota; class Gammaproteobacteria; order Alteromonadales; family Shewanellaceae; genus Shewanella; species Shewanella sp. POL2. Next base: position 65,643 of record NZ_AKZL01000002.1, on the reverse strand, counting down.
TATACCATTCCGCCTCAGTCAGAAGGCGGATGTTGCTTTGAGTCTGGCGCGCTTTCCAATAACAAAACGCTTTAGCTTCGAGTTGATTGACTTCAACTGGCCAATTAAGGGGAAGTGGAATTTCGCTGGTAAGATTTCGTTGCCACCATTGGCCCTCATAACGGCGCCAAAAACGTGGCATCTGGGCTTGAGTGTAAGCCAGCCATGCACGACCTTCTTCATTCCAAAACTCGGGCGATTGATAGCCTCCGGCTTCAACAAAGCTTAAATATTCTTGATTACTCACTAAATACTTTGAGGCTTTAAAGTCTGCCACTTTAAAACTCTTATTGCCGTATTCGTTGTCCCAGCCGTAGGTTTCATCTTGCTCTTTTTTACCTAAAGTGATTTTTTTGCCCGCCACAGCAATCAGCTGGTTAGCGTCTATCGTTCCATAGTCTTGGCACTCAGGCCAGTGAGCACTTGGGGATACTTCCTCTAAAGGCAACTGACGGATAATGACTGATGAGGTTTCTAAATGGATACGTTCATGCTCAATTCCCATCAAAATGACCCAAGCAGGACTGTCCTGAGTGATAGGCAAGGTGATTGGCATAGTATCAATTAATTGGTTAACAACGCGATTCACCTTGTCTCGATAGTCTTTTACCTCGGTGACCGTTGGCCATTGGTAGTGGGTTTCATTGAGATCGTCCCAAGACATCTCGTCAACACCAATGGCAAACATCGACTCAAAATGATCGTTGACTCTCTCCTCAAGATATTTGCCCAGTTTGAGCTTATTGATGTAGAAGGTCGCGGTGTGGCCAAAGTAAAAAATCAGCGGATGGCGTAAAGGCTCGGCTTTTAAATAATAGGCATGGTCGTGTTTTATCAACTCGAAGAGCGACTCATAGAGCGCCCAAGTTTGGTTGAAGTAGTGCTTAAGCGCTTGACGTTTTAGCGTTTCATTATCACCCGTAAGTTTGAGTGTTTGCAAAACAGGCATGTTCGATTTCTCCATAGGGCAAGCGGGTGCCATTGTTGTTGCCATGGGTTGTCAGGCTCAATACGTCATGGTTGGTTATCGGATCACTTTACCAACAAAATGTGGCAGTTATTTATCTGAGTTTTCAAGCTAACAGAAACCAAGCCTGAGATGAAACTTGGATTGTATTTTTGTACTCAAGATTGATAGATACAAAAGACGACAAACGATTAATTGTAAATAAAATGTTTCATCGCTGATGTGATTCAGTTTTAATGAGCATAGTTGGGTTGAGTTGTGAATAGGTCTTTATATGCAGCAGTTATTTGTTCAATTATTAGAAGAGCGTTATTTCAATCGTTTGCCTGAGGCGTTAGTACTTAAGTTGGCAACTGAGTCGGCTGATTTTGTGCGTTTTTGGTTAGTTCACTGCATGCGTAGCATGGTTTCTGAAAGAGAGCTGGCCATCGCTTTGTTTTTCAGTGCTGAGTGGGCGTTAGAGGAACTAGCGAGTTTACAATCGTTCTGGGGTTCCTATGTTTTGATGGAAGAGCCTCTGCAAGCGCAAGAGGTTAAAGCGAAATTTTGTTATTTCGTACCTTGGCTAAAAACGATTACGCCCCGCCACGCTGATGCGATCAGTGTGTTTGCTGCGCTATTGGCTTTTGAGCGCAGGCCGACTTCAGTCGGGAAGCAACTGCAATCGGCAACGCTGTCCCACTCACAACTCCCAGTGAATTTATTAGACGATATTAAGAGATGTTCATTGCCCCATTTGCGGCCTATTACTGTGTATGGACATCAGGGAAAGGGGAGTGTCGAAAGTGGTATCCGCAACAACATGCATTACCCAACACCGATTCCTAATGACAATCTTGCAATGGCTTGTGTTGAAAGAGTCATTGCCAAGTTTGCAGGGGTTAAGTTGGCGTTTGCGGAACCCATAGTTGTACTTAGGTACGAGTCTGGCCAGTTCTATCAATGGCATTATGATGCAATACATGCATATACGGCTGAAATTGAAGCCGAATTGGCACGTTTTGGCCAAAGGTCAAAAACGGCTATTTTGTATCTTAATGATGACTTTGAAGGAGGAGAAACAGAGTTCAAGGCACCTTACATACAAGTTAAACCGGAGACCGCCGCGATTTTGGTTTTTGACAATACGGATCAAACTGGCAAACCCATTCCTTCCTCATTGCACCGCGGCTGTGAGGTGATATCAGGGCAAAAATGGGTTTGTACCCAGTGGTTTAGAGATAAGCCGTTTTGGTTAAGAGCGGGCTTGTTCGGCTAGCTTTATCTGTATTTGATAAAGGAATTGCCGTTTACAGGACTGCCCAAGGATAAAATTATTTTATCCTTGGACAGTATTTTATCGGCCAAGGTTAGGGCAGAATGTTCACGTCCGTAAAATTATTATGCAGGATATAACGGGATGGCAATGAACGCATTATGGATACCCGCTTGGTATGAGCTTGATCCGTCGATCGTTGTGGGCGTGACTGAAGAGTTTTTATTTCATAAACCCGCTACCAATGAGGTATTAAGACTTTACAGCGGAGCGAATAAAACTGAAGCAGTTAAGGCGACTGGGGCAATTGCAAGCATTCACCACAAGGTCTTGGGGGATATTGAAAGTGTGGATGCACAGGGGCTTGATTATACAATTGTTTTAAAAGATGGCCGTCGTTTATTGGTGAATGCTGAGGAAGATCCTGGCCTACTTTACGAATGGGTTGATGACAGTTGGCAACCGTCGGAGATGGTCATTCAGGATTGGCAACTTGAGGTCAAGTTTGCATCACTTTCGCCATTTAAGGCGGTTGACTAATTCTCGTGTTATTTTTCAGAGCAGTCAGGCTCACTTTGTTGAATCGACTGCTCTTCAAACAAGATTTGTAGTAATCGATATTCGTATTGGATTTTAGCTACATAATCATCATGAAAGTCCAGCAGATTAAATTCCTCTACGCATTGTCGATAACGGCGTAATTGTTCTTCGCCATCCATATCCTGATGTAGCCAGCCCATTAACATACGAATTCCTTTCGTCTTTATCCTTGGCACCAAGTTTAACCTTTTTCTAATTTAAGGGGCGCTTGAATCTTGGTGATATTGTTATATTTTCATGAGTAAAGCTTATGGTTTTTAAAATTATTCATATTATTTATCATGTTCTTAATCGAACATCGTCTTTAATTGTTTAGCCTGAATGTGTTGTGTTACTGAATTTGATTATGGTCAAGGTCTTACAATAAAAGCCCGTTTAAGCTGACATTTGATGAATAATAGGTATTAGATACTCAGATTGTGCCACCTCGCATTTTGGTCTAGATTGGGGGCTCTTTTAGCCCCAAACGTGTCTCGGTTGGGCGTGGTATTCTCTTTCAATGGAGCCTTGTCATGGCAAATATTTTGCTGGTGGCCAACCTTAACTGTGACCGTGTGTTAATCCTTGATAAACCTTTAAAAACCGGTGGTCGCTTTCATTATCAAGATGGCGGTCAACGCCTAGGCGGCGGTGGGGCGAATACGGGGCTTGGACTTGTTTGGGCAGGTCATAGAGTTGCATTAGTCAGCCAAGTGGGTAGGGATGAAATGGGGGATTGGGCTATCGCCGAGGCTAGTACCCAAGGGCTTGATTGTCGTTTAGTGCAGCGCCGCGCAGGGAATACCTGTGAGATGCTGCTGGTGATGACTCCTGACGGTGAGCGCACCATTATCCGCCCGCAGCGGCCAGTTTTTGAGTTATCGGTTCCACCAAAATGGCAGCATTGGGATGCGTTGTATTTTAATACATCAGCGGAAGGGACTGTAAGTTGGGCTAAAACTGCACTGGATCATTGCCTTGTGATCGCGCAACTTGCCAAGGATGATAGACCACGCCCTTGCCATGTACTACTTGCTTCTATGAGTGATATGCATGGACGATGTGATGTCGCCTCTTGGGATTACGGTGTAAGCATTGGTGGTGAATCATTACGTTATTTTGTGGTGACTGATGGTGTCCGTGGCGCGAAGGTTTATACCCAAGATGATGTGCAGCATGTGCCTGCGGTGCCTGCTGAGGTTGTCGACACCACGGGTGCAGGGGATGCCTATGCTGCTGGGCTTATTCATGGACTCTGTGCTGGCAAATCTATCACTCAAGCAATGTCTGAAGGTGCTGTTTGGGCGGCTTTTGCAGTCGCAACAGACAGTTCTATTCCTGGTGCAGCTTTAAAGCAGTATTTAGAAGCATAATGTGGAAATGGGCTGCAACCGTTAAACAATTTGGAGGTCATTTTTCTGTCATCTTGGATTGATAAAGTGTGCACAGTGACGGAGAGCTCTTGTCCTTTAACGTTTGCTTGCGCTTTTCTCCCATTTTGTTGGTTCGCTTGTTTGCCTCGTTTCCCCAACGGGGCATTTTTTTACCTCGAATAATGTTATTTCGTCGAAGAACATTCATATAGCGGAAATATTGTGCGGTCATTGAGGGATTGCGTTAACATTTAGGTAACTCACCACGCTACTACAAAATAATAAGCCTACTGCTGTTGGAGTTGGAAATGGGCAATCACGTTTGGAATGATAAAAAGAAGTTTATTTGGCTACTTTCTGTGTTGTTGCTAGTTGCCTTTTTAGTGACCAGTGGTATTAGCTATAAAGTGGCCCATGACTCTTTGAGTCAGCAAATTGAAAGTAATACTTTACCTTTAACAAGCGATAATATTTATTCAGAAATTCAACAAGATCTACTACGTCCGATTTTTATTTCCTCCCTTATGGCACAGGATACCTTTGTGCGTGATTGGACATTAAACCATGAGCAAGAGCCTGAAAAGCTGATCCGTTATCTGAAAGAAATCCAGGATAAGTACGATACTGTCACCAGTTTTTTTGTTTCAGAACAGAGTCGCAACTACTACCACTCATCGGGGGTGTTAAAGAAAATCCAAGATATTGAGTCTAATGATGCTTGGTATTTTCGTGTCCGTTCGTTACCAGAATCAGAACATTATGAAATTAATATCGATGCTGATACCGCTGATCGCACTAAAACAACCGTATTTGTTAACTATAAAGTTTTTGATTTTGAAGGTAAGTTTATGGGGGTTACTGGCGTTGGCCTTGCAGTTGAAAAGGTCAAGGCGCTGATTGAACTCTATCAAAAGCGTTATAACCGTCGGGTTTTTTTCACCGATAGACAGGGGAATGTCACTCTCCATGGTGATGAATATGATGGCGCTAATTCACTGCAAGCCAGCACTGGCTTGGAGCAACTATCAACGCGCATTTTAACTAGCCCAAGCGCCGCATTTAGCTATCAGCGCAACGGTAAAACGGTCTACTTAAACAGTCGATTAGTGCCTGAGTTCAAGTGGTATTTAATTGTTGAGCAAGAAGATGCTCCGCAAGAACAAGAACTGCTTAATACCTTTTGGGGGAACTTAGCCCTAAGTTTGGTCGTGACCATAGGTATTTTGTTTATTTCAAACATGACCTTAGGGCGCTATCAGCGCAAACTTGAGGTTATGGCATCAACTGACAAACTCACTGGTGCAGCTAATCGACAAGTCTTTGAAGAGTATTTCCATCAGGCATTAGACAAAGCTAATTTGTCGCAAACTCCTATTTCAGTTCTCCTTGTCGATATCGACCACTTTAAAAAAGTGAATGATAGCTATGGTCATAGTATTGGTGATTTAGTGCTCAAAACGGTCACTAACCTGCTACGTAGCCAGCTAAAACAGCAAGATATACTTTGCCGTTGGGGTGGGGAAGAGTTTTTGGTGTTATTGCCAGAGATGGATTTAAGCCATGCGGCAGAGTTGGCGGAACGTTTCCGTGATTCGATTTCTCAGCGCGAGTTGAAGGTCAATGGAGTACATATTGCTATCACAGTCAGTATTGGTGTTGCAGAATATCAAAAGCTTGAACCGGCAGAGGATTTAATAAAACGAGCCGATTTAGCTTTATATCAAGCGAAAGAAGCTGGCCGTAATCAAGTCGTGTTAAATCAGTGATACCCAGATTTTAGAGCACGCTCTATTTGTTTAGAGTATGTAATACTTAGCGTTTTTATTTGGCCCCGTGTGGTGACAATGATGGGAGTAACCAATGTCGACCTTATTGGTAAACAGATTATCGGGTTTGTATTTAGGGGCGAGCCTGCAAGAAATTAGCGGCATTTCAACTGGCATTGACGGTAAAAAATCGGCGCAGCAGTTAGTGGTAAATGTCGACCATGTGGAAGGCGATGCACAGGCTGATCCTAAACATCATGGCGGACTTGACCGAGTATTGCATCATTTTCCCCGTGAGCATTATGGTCAATACCGTCGTTGGGATTTAATCACCCAACTCGAAGATGCACCGAGCATGGGTGAAAATATCAGCACGGTTGGCTTAAATGAAACCGAGGTCAATATCGGCGATATCCTGCAAATCGGTGCCGTCACAGTGCAAGTGACTCAGCCGCGCTCACCTTGCTTTAAATTGAACCTGCAATTTGGCCATAGAGACTTTGCCCTTGCCATGCAGCAGAGTCAGTTATGCGGTTGGTTTTACAGAGTATTAATCCCAGGTGTGATTCAGTTAAGCGACAAGATAGAATTAGTCGAGCGTAAAACTGATATCAGCGTTGCCGAGGCGATGGCGCTGTATTTTTCTCCTCAATATAACGCTAAAGCCTATGATAGACTCGCCTCCTGTGAAGGGCTGGCACAAAGCTGGGTGAATAGCCTACAGCGCCGCTTAGCAACGCAGCAAGTCGAAGATTGGCAAATGCGTTTGTATGGCCCAAAGAGCTAATAACTTTTTTTATTTCAAACAATAATACAGGGAAAGTGTCATGATAGAGTCAGTGACGAAGAGCGAGAAAGATTTTGGTTTACTGGTGTATGCCTCTAGTTTAATCGGGTATTTAGTACCATTAGGCTCCATCCTTGGTCCGCTCATTTTGTGGCTCATGAAGCGTGAAGAGTCGGCTTTTGTCGACCAATGTGGGCGCAGCTGTCTGAACTTTAAGCTAAGCCTACTAATCTACGTGATCATCAGTGGGATATTAGCGTTTGTAGGCATTGGATTTATCTTGCTTATCATCCTCGGCATTTTGGACTTAGTCTGTACTATCCTAGGCATAGTTAAGGCCAGTGAAGGGCAGGTTTATCGCTATCCACTGACGATCAAGTTTCTCTCCGATAACTAATCGCCTTTTAAGTTGTGTAATAAAAACGCCTTAGGAAGATCCACTAAGGCGTTTTTGTTTCTATATCAATATCTTTGTGTTTGACAATTACACTTTAAACTTAGCTACCAAGGTATCCAAGCGGTGGGCTAGTTGATTTAACGCTAAACTGGCCTGCGCCGCAGCTTGGGCTGTGCTCGCGGTGCGTTGGGTAATGTCGTTAATTTCGGTCACGTTACGGTTAATATCTTCGACCACTGTTGATTGTTCTTCTGTTGCCGCCGCGACTTGAATGTTCATATCACTGATAAGACCAATACGATCGCTAATGCCAACCAAAGACTGGCTAGCCTCATCAACCGCTGTTACACCTTCGTGTGAGCGAGCACGGCTCTGTGCCATGGCATTAACTGCGCGGCTTGCTTCAGATTGCAACTTGTCGATCATACCTTGAACTTCGTTAGTAGAGGCTGCGGTACGTGATGCCAGATTACGGACTTCATCTGCTACTACGGCAAAGCCACGTCCCGCTTCACCTGCGCGTGCAGCTTCAATCGCGGCGTTGAGGGCTAATAGATTGGTTTGCTCCGAAATAGCACGGATCACATCGAGGATGCCACCGATAGATTTGGTATGAGTCGCGAGGGATTCAATCACTTCACCTACTTGTTCCACATCATGGGAGAGCTGATTGATAGTGTCACGGGCACGCGTTACCACCACTTGGCCGCTATTGGATTCTGTATCGGCATCTTTCGCGGCGACAGCGGCTTGGGCTGCATTACTGGCGATTTCATTTACGGTTGCCCCCATCTCATTGATGGCCGTTACCACCATCATAGTGCGGTCTTTTTGTTCATGACTATCTTCAAGGGTTTGCTGCGCTTGATTAGATACATCTTTCGCCGAGAGGCCGAGTTGTTCACTGGTCTGTGCTACCTCAATCACGGAATCTTGGATTTTGCTGATAAAGCTATTAAATCCTTGGGCAAGTTGGGCAATTTCATCTTCACCATTTACAGGTAAGCGTTGGCGTAAATCACCCTCACCTTCGCCGATATCATGGAACATTGCTGCGACTTGGGCGATAGGGCGACTCACGGAGCCTGCTACCACAATGGCGAGCATGATAAAGCCCGCGGCAATGATTACGGTCCAAATTAGGATCTGATAGGCGGCATCTGTCAGCAGGGCGAAGACTTCGGCTTCAGGTACTTGGGCAACCAAATACCAATCCATCGACGGAATATAACTGCTGGCAACAAAGGTGTTTTCACCTTGGATGTCGGTATTAATAAGATTGAAATCACTACGATTGAGTAATGAACTTATGTTGGCGCCCGAGTACAAACTCTTGAGGCTGCTCTTGCCAATTTGGCTGGCGTCTGGATGTAGTTTTACCTCGCCTTTGGCATCGACTAAGTAGACAAACCCGGTTTTTTCAATTTTAAAAGAGTCGAGGAGTCGCACCATATCATCGAGGGATTTGGCGAGACCAACAAGTCCGCGACCGTTAGGTTGTTGATAGTTTATAAAGAGTTTTACCTCACCATTGGCTTCGGTAAATACGTTTAACATCCGCTCTTGGCCGCTATCACGATAACTAAAAAACCACCCATCTTGGGCGGGCGTGAGTACGCGTAAAAAACCGTCCTGAGTATAATAGGCGGCGGTTTGTCTATCGGCATAGGAGGCTTGGGCCAAATGATATTGGCGGGTGATGTCCTTTAATTGGGCAACGACTTGGGGTTCTTGCTCCGGTGGACGGCCATTTTCAAGCCATTGCAGTAACATACGGCTGCTGGCGAGTTGTTCGGCGGCATTCATTAAGCTCGAAATATCCAGCTCAATCTTGTTGCGGATCTGCATCATTAGGCTGGGCATTTCTGACCCGAGCATACGTTGCTGAACCACATTTTTAGCACTGCGTTGGCTGAGCACGCCCACCAGAATGGTTGATAGCAGCACTGCAAATGCCACTGTCAGCAGAATTTTCTGCTTAATAGTAAGGTTATTAAATATCATAAATATCAATATGCCTGTGTTATACGTTTAGAAATATCGGTCGACGTTTTCTACCAATGACTTAGTATCGGACAGAAATGTTAAAAGTTAACCTTAGTTTTGGTCTAATGCCGAATAAAACAGCGTACAAGACATTTATTTGGCCTAACCTGTTGCTCTTGCGGTAGATCTTGTTGTGTAGAGTATAGATGGAAATGAGTTGCTGATTTGAAGCATGTGATTTTTATGGTGCAATTGTGGCCAAAATGTAGGGGTAAGGCAAGTAAAAAGAAGGCGCTCAATGAGCGCCTTCTTCCGTGGAGATTACATATTCGGGTAGTTTGGACCGCCGCCGCCCTCGGGCGTCACCCAAGTAATATTTTGGCTAGGATCTTTAATGTCACAGGTTTTGCAATGGATGCAGTTTTGCGCATTGATAACAAACTTCGGTTGACCCGCTTCTTCAACAATTTCGTACACGCCAGCAGGGCAGTAACGCTGGGCGGGCTCGTTAAATTGCGTCAGGTTTATCCCGAGCGGAATGCTGTTGTCTTTTAAGCGTAGATGGCAAGGCTGGTCTTCCTCATGATAGGTGCTCGAAAGGTAGACTGAAGAGAGCTTATCGAAGCTGAGTTTGCCATCGGGTTTGGGGTAATCAATCTTGTTGTAGGCGCTTACTGGGGCCATTTGTGCATAGTCTGGGTGTTCATCACGCAGGGTGATCGGGAACTTACCACCGAACCAGTTTTGATCTATGTAGTTAAATGCACCGCCAAGGAAAGTGCCAAACTTATGCATTGCCGGGCCAAAGTTGCGCGACTTATATAGCTCTTCGTGTAACCAGCTTTCTTCCAGATGGGTTTGGAAACAATCCAGATCTTTACCGCCTTCGACCTCGGCCATCATTGCCTTGGCTAAGGTTTCAGCCGCGACAATGCCGCTCTTCATGGCGGTATGCGTGCCTTTGATCTTGGCAAAGTTTAAAGTGCCCGCATCGCAACCAATCAGCAAACCGCCGGGGAAACTCATCTTTGGCAGTGAGTTCAGGCCACCTTTAGTGATAGCACGTGCACCATAGCTCAAACGCTCGCCGCCAGTTAAGTATTTGGCGATGACTGGGTGAGTCTTATAACGCTGAAACTCATCGAATGGACTTAAATGGGGGTTTTTGTAATTGAGGTCGATAATCAGACCCACGGCAATTTGGTTGTCTTCCATATGATAGAGGAAGCCACCACCCGAGGCGCCATCGGTTAATGGCCAACCACCTGTGTGCACCACTTTACCTTGTTCGTGTTGTTCGGCGGGCACTTTCCAGATTTCTTTAAAGCCTAGGCCGTAATGTTGTGGTGTTTTACCATTATCTAAGTGGTATTTCGCGATCAGCTGTTTGCCTAAGTGACCACGGCAGCCTTCTGAGAACACGGTATATTTGGCGTGAAGCTCCATGCCGGGCATAAAGCTGTCTTTGGGTTGGCCATCGGTGCCGACGCCCATATCGCCAATCAGGATACCCTTCACGCTGTTATCTTCATTGAAGAGTAATTCGCTGGCGGCAAAGCCGGGGAAAATTTCTACGCCGAGTTCTTCAGCACGGGTCGCGAGCCAGCGACAGAGATTACCTACGCTGACAATATAGTTGCCTTCGTTGTGCATGGTTTTCGGCACAAATGCATTGGGCATGAGTTTGCTGTCGGTAGCGGAGTTGAGTAGATAGATTTCATCGTGGGTCACGGCGGTGGTGACGGGGGCGCCTTTATCACGCCAGTCGCTGAATAGCTCGTCTAATACCCTTGGTTCGAATACGGCGCCTGATAGAATATGCGCGCCCACTTCGGAGCCTTTTTCTACCACGCAAACGGTAATTTCTTTACCTGAATCCTTTGATATCTGCATTAATCGACACGCAGTCGCCAAGCCAGCTGGGCCAGCGCCGACGATAACAACATCGAATTCCATTGATTCGCGTTCCATCAGTTCACCTTTTCCTTCGCTTATCCCCAATTTATATTGGGTGTTGTAGTTTGTTTGTAAACGGGCGTTTTATTACTAATGTCCACCTTACCTCAAAATCACCGCAGGGCACAGGGGCTAAGCAGGCTGTTTAGCCTAAAGAATGACAAATCTTTGGGTGAGCACTGTCACAGATTGTTCACGCTCAGTTGAAGCGGATCAAGAAATACCTGTTTAGGGGTATAGCTAGCCAATACTTTCGGCTTATAATCACGGCTGACGGTTCTCCGAGCTTGCCTACCTAAGTCAACAGATATGGTGGTGTAGCCGTGGCAATAAGGCCACTGGGGTGAGTAAAGAAATGCACTCGCCTCCCACACTTGGAAAGGTGATCATGTCTCAATTACAAGACAATTTTGGTCGTAAATTTCATTACTTACGGATGTCAGTCACTGACGTTTGTAACTTCAAATGCAGCTATTGCCTCCCCGATGGTTATCATCCGAATGGCAAGCAACAGTTTTTATCTCTCAGTGAGATAGAAAACTTGGTGTCCGCATTTAGCCTCGTTGGTACTCAAAAAATCCGTATCACAGGCGGCGAACCCACGCTGCGTAAAGATTTTACCGATATTATTCGAGTGGTCGCTGATAATCCGCGTATTCATACTGTAGCCACTACCACTAATGGGTATAGGCTCGAGAAGCATGCCCAAGAGTGGTTCGATGCTGGTCTGCGCCGCATCAATGTGTCGGTGGATAGCTTAGATCCCAAGATGTTTTACCAGATCACCGGCGAGAATAAGTTCGACGAGGTGATGCGTGGTATCGATGCTGCATTATCCGCGGGCTTTGAGCGCGTAAAAGTCAATGCGGTATTGCTCAAAGGCATGAACGATAAAGATTTACCGCGCTTTTTGAATTGGATTAAGCACACGCCCATCGATCTGCGTTTTATTGAGTTAATGGAAACCGGCCTTGGCCGCGAGTATTTCCAAGCCCACCACTTAGCGGGTGCCGATATTAAAGCTCAGTTGCTTGCCAACGGCTGGCAATTGGATACACCCCGTGCCGACGATGGCCCTGCGCAAAACTTCAGCCACAGTGACTTTAAGGGCCGTATCGGCTTGATCATGCCCTACGCTACTAACTTCTGTGCGAGCTGTAATCGCTTGCGGGTCTCGGCCAAAGGTAAGTTGCACTTGTGCCTGTTTACCGAGTCCGGCATTGATTTGCGTGATCTACTGCAACACCCGAGTCAGCAAGCGGAATTAATCGAGCGGTTACACGGTCAACTGGCACAGAAGAAAGAAACCCATTATCTGCATCAGGGCATTACTGGCGTAACTCAGCATTTGGCCTCGATTGGCGGTTAATCTAACGTAGGTTTTAGTCTGCTTATCGCGTTATCTTTCATTTAGTTAGGTTTCGCGATTGCGCTCAATTTCCAATATGCTTGAATTTAGCAGCAGTTTAAAGGATCGCTTCAATGAGCAATGTATTTACCCATATTAATGCCGACGGCAATGCCCACATGGTCGATGTGACCGAAAAAGCCGTGACCGAGCGTGAGGCCCGTGCCGAAGCCTTTATCGAAATGGCAAGCACGACTCTTGAGATGATTATGAGCGGTAGTCATCACAAAGGTGATGTGTTTGCCACTGCCCGTATCGCGGGGATCCAAGCGGCGAAAAAGACCTCGGATTTAATCCCTCTCTGCCATCCATTAATGCTCACCAAGGTCGAAGTCGAACTTGAGGCTCAGCCTGAGCACAATCGTGTGCGCATCACTAGCCTGTGTAAATTATCCGGCAAGACCGGTGTCGAAATGGAGGCGCTCACGGCGGCCTCTGTTGCAGCGCTGACGATTTATGACATGTGCAAAGCCGTGCAGAAAAACATGGTGATTTCACAGGTGCGCCTGCTCGAAAAACGCGGCGGCAAGTCGGGACACTTTAAAGCTGAATAACGTAAAGCGAGATAAGAATATGATTAACGTGTTGTTTTTTGCCCAAGTTCGTGAGCTTTTAGGAACTGCCCAACTGAGTGTTGAAGCGAGCGAGCAGACACAAACCGCAGAAGGATTACGCGCAACACTGGCGGCCACCGACGATAAATGGGCCAAAGTGTTAGCCTCGGATAAATTACTGGTGGCGGTGAATCAAACCATCAGCCAGTGGGATACTCGAGTGAGCGATGGTGATGAAGTCGCCTTCTTCCCGCCTGTGACAGGAGGTTGATATGCGTTTACTGCCAAATGTGCGGGTGCAAACCGTCGATTTTAATGTGGCCGATGAGTACCACCAATTAGCCCAAGACAATAGCGATGGCGCCGTTGTCACCTTTGTGGGCAAGGTGCGCGACTTTAACGATGGCTCAGTGGTGACTGACCTGACTTTAGAGCACTATCCGGGTATGACGGAGCGTGTTCTTGAGCAAATCGTTGCCGAGGCGCGTGAGCGTTGGCCGCTCAATAAAGTCACTGTTATCCACCGTGTCGGTACTATGGCGCTGGGTGAGCAAATTGTGTTTATCGGCGTCACCAGTGCCCATCGCAAGGCGGCGTTTGCAGCCTGCGAATTCTTAATCGACTTTTTGAAAACCAAAGCCCCTTTCTGGAAATTAGAAGCCGGGGACAAGGGTAAGAATTGGGTCGAGGCCAAGGACGCCGATGAGCAAGCGGCGCAATTGTGGCAACACAAAGACTAACGTAAGACTGAGTTAGCAGTAGGCGAGAGAGGTGAGTTTATGCATGGTGTGACAGGGTTAGGCAAAATCTGGAGTCTAGTATTTTCTCTAGCATTGTCGTGCTGTGTCGCTTTGATGCCTGCCGTTAGCCGCGCCGAGACTGTGCCTGCGATTGCGGCCGCCGCCAATATCAAGTTTGCCCTCGATGATATTGTTAAAAACTTCAGCGCCGAAACTGGGCTCAAGGTGCGAGTCTCCTACGGCTCATCGGGTAATTTTGTCGCGCAAATTCAACATGGGGCGCCATTTGAAATGTTGCTTAGTGCCGATGAGCGTTATATCCATGAGCTGCAAAAAGCGGGCTTTACCCGCGATGAAGGCGTGCAATACGCAGTGGGTCGCCTAGCCTTAGTCGCCCCAAACAAGTCCCCTTTAATCTTGGATACTGAACTTAACGGCGTAAAAGCCCTACTCGCCGCGGGTAAGTTGGAGCGCTTTGCGATTGCTAACCCTGAGCATGCGCCCTATGGCGAACGCGCCCGTGAACTGTTGCAAAAACTAGGCTTGTGGGATGGTCTACAAACCAAGCTAATCCTAGGTGAAAATGCCTCCCAAGCGGCGCAATTTGCCGTGAGTGGCTCCACTCAAGGCGGTATTATTCCGTTATCGCTTGCCTTAGCGCCCCAGTTTAAAGCATTAGGCCAAGCAATTGCTTTACCCGAAGATCTTCACGGCCCACTTTATCAGCGTATGGTGCTAACGCCTAAAGCGGGGGTAACTGCGGAGCGTTTTTATCAATATCTTCAATCTGATGCCGCCAGAGCCGTATTCCTGCAATACGGATTTGGTCTACCCGCTCAGTAAGGTCTTCAATGGATTGGCAGGCGCTTTGGTTATCGGTCAAACTCAGTAGCATCACAGTCTTGGTGCTGATCCCCCTATCGATTCTTGCTGGGCGCGCCTTGGCTTATCGGCAGTTTATCGGTAAGTCTTGGGTTGAGGCGCTCATCATGGTGCCCCTAGTCTTACCGCCGACTGTGATTGGTTATTACTTGTTGGTGGGGCTTGGCAGCCAAAGCTGGTTAGGGCAATGGTTAGAGCGCCTAACTGGACAGCAGTTAGTGTTTCATTTCTCGGGGTTAGTGCTGGCATCCGTGCTGGTGAATATTCCCTTTGCGTTGCAACCGATACAACGTGCCTTTGAGGCGGTTCCCCACGATGTGCGCGATGCTGCGGCTTGTTGCGGCATGAGCAAACTTAAAATTCTACTCAAAATTGAATTGCCTATGGTCTGGCCGGGGGTGTTGACCGCCATAGTGCTGTGTTTCTCCCATGTGCTGGGTGAGTTTGGGGTGGTGCTGATGATGGGCGGGAATATTGCCGGCGAGACCAAGACGATATCGATCTCCATTTATGACAGCGTGCAGGCCTTCGATTTTGGCGCAGCAGGTACTATGTCATTGGTATTGTTGTTATTTGCGATTACCGCATTGGCTCTCACCACCAGTTTATCGCGGCGTTTAGGAGGTCAGGGTGGCGCAAATCATCGCTGATCTGCATTGCCAGATCCAAAACCATAAGCATATAAAACTGAGTGCCGAATTTAGCTGCAAGGCGGGTGAGGTGTTAGCGGTCGTAGGGCCTTCGGGCGGCGGTAAGACGACGTTACTGCGGATGATCGCAGGGCTTAATCATCCCGACACGGGCAGTATTGTGTTTGGTGAAACGCCATGGTTCGACAAT
Source organism: Shewanella sp. POL2 (assembly GCF_000282755.1). Lineage (NCBI taxonomy): Bacteria > Pseudomonadati > Pseudomonadota > Gammaproteobacteria > Alteromonadales > Shewanellaceae > Shewanella > Shewanella sp. POL2. Next base: position 50,114 of record NZ_AKZL01000002.1, on the reverse strand, counting down.
AAAAGCCGCACCGCGCTAACGCCGCAGCAGCGCCATATTGGCTATATGCCACAGCATTTTGGCTTATTTCCCAATCTTACCGCGCTCGAGAACGTGGTTGCAGGGCTTGACCATATTCCCAAGTCGGAGCGAGTTGCTAGGGCGAAGGATTGGTTAGAACGGGTTAATTTACATGGTTTGCCCGATAGACTGCCTATGCACCTCTCTGGAGGTCAGCGGCAACGGGTTGCGCTTGCTCGCGCCCTTGCCCGTGAACCTTCAGTGCTACTGCTCGATGAGCCATTTTCGGCGGTGGACAGAGAAACCCGCGAGCGTTTGTATCTCGAACTTGCGCGACTCAAAGAGCAACTGCTTTGCCCCGTGATTATGGTGACCCACGATTTAAACGAAGCACTGCTGCTGGCCGATTCGATGATCTTGATTAGCCAAGGCCAGATGTTACAGCAGGGCGCGCCGTTTGAGGTGTTATCGCGGCCACGTAACGAGGCCGTTGCGCGGCAGATGGGCTTAAGGAATATTTTCGATGGCGAAGTGGTGTTTCAAGACAGCACTAAGGACATTACTTGGCTCAAATTTGGTGAGCAGCTAATCGCCAGTGATTTTGGCAAAGACCGCAGTGTTGGCAGTAAAGTTCGCTGGGTCATCCCCAATCAGGGTATTCGATTTAACGCCATTTCAAATGGACGTTTATGCCGTAGTTTTAATAAGTTAGATGTGACAATCGACTCTTTACTTGTGATGGGCGAGTCAGTGCGGGTAGTCTGTTATGCTACCGGGACTAAACTACAGCTTAATACGGAAGTGTCATTTCATCTCGCACAGAAGCTTGGCCTAACCAAGGGGATGCAAACCACGGTTGCGCTCAAATCTGAGCAAATTCATATTTTAGAGTAGATTAATGACGTTTTTTACCGAGTAATCCCATCCAAAATGTTCCTTCAAAAAGCATACCTAAGATGATAAACGTCACAGCGCTTGTGGCGCTGCCATAGGCGTAGGCGCTTAATGCTCCAAGCAGTAGCAAACTTAAGCTAATCCAGCGTGTAATTGGTTTCATATGCACTCCGATTTAAATGGCCGTTTAGTTGACTCTAGAACAACGGGATTGCATTGCCAATCGTACTTTTTGACGACACAGATGCGCTAAAATACCAGCTGAAATTCAATTAGTGTGATTTTAAATGGCTAAATGATGGGTTTTTACGGTAAATGTCATACTTCAAAATCCCCAGATGATCAAAGCTTAATCTTGTTTCCATCGGTGTTTCAGTAGGTATTAGGTAAACTGAATACATTCGTCAGTGTTGGCAGAGCCTGAATCAATCGGATTGAGCAATCCACATGGGTGATGAACTAGGCGCCGTCATAGACAAACAGTGATAGAGATTATGGTAGCTTTGGTACGCCATCGACATCTAACTGTTTGTCTCATAAGATACAAACTTAGCCGATTTTTATGGAGGAACCATGAGACTATGGTTGCTAGGATTCATGTTGGTATCTGGGATTGCCACCGCAGCCCAGAGCATGTATTCGATGCTTTCGAGCGGTGAATATCTGCCGCCGTTAAGCGTGATGCAGCAAATTGAGAAGGATTTTCCTGGCGTGATTGCCGAGTTTGAAATGGAAATGCAGGAAGGCGAATTAGTCTACCAATTTGAGTTGATTAATCCGCTGGCGAATGCGATTACCCGTTTCGAATACCGGGCGCGAGATGGTAAGTTATTGAAACAAAAAGCGGGTAAAGTCACTGCCGACGATGTTGGCGAAGTGGAAGCCGCACGCCTTATCAGCACTAAGCATCAAACCTTCTCCGGCATTATCGCGATGGCGACTAAGGACCATAAGGCCTTTTTGACCGATGCGAAGTTAGATCATGACTTAGGTATCAGCTACTTAGAGTTAAAGTTGCTGGATGATACTGGTAAGTATAAATTGGCATTCGATATTGAAAATTTACGGCAACTACCTTTACTTAAGTGGGATTAGAATACAGATATCGCCACTAAGTGAAGACAGGGGAGCGTAGTATAAAGATGAAAATACTTTTAGTTGAAGATGATGCGACAACGATCGACTACATCGTCAAAGGATTTCTTGAGCAGGGGCATAATATTGAGACCGCCAGCGATGGTCATCAAGGCCTGCTGCAAGCCACCAGTGGTCAGTACGACCTATTGATTCTCGATCGCATGTTGCCTCAACTCGATGGTTTGAAACTGCTGGCCGCCCTCAGAGCCACGGGTAACCAAACCCCAGTGCTTATCCTGTCTGCGTTGGCCCATGTGGATGAAAGGGTGAAAGGCCTGCGTGCGGGCGGCGATGATTACATGACTAAGCCCTTTGCCTTTTCGGAGCTGCTGGTGCGGGCCGAAAAACTGATGCAACGGGGCCAATCCGTGCCAATTACCACAGATCTGGTAGTCGGTGGCTTAAAAATGGAGCTGCTTACCCGCAATGTGACCTTAGATGGGCACGATTTAATGCTGCAACCCAAAGAATTCCAACTGCTTAAGTATCTGATGGAACACGCCAATCAGGTGATTAGCCGCACGCTATTATTCGAAGCGGTGTGGGATTATCACTTCGATCCCCGCACCAATGTGATCGACGTGCATATCGCCAAGTTACGTCGCAAGTTTGAAGAGTTAGGCCACGGTGAATTGATTGAAACCGTAAGGGGAGCGGGTTATCGCTTACGCCAAAGGCATTAAGCCTTACCAAAGCAGCGCCTGGCGCATTACTATTATCTTCTCGACCTTAGTGACTGTGATCATAGGCGCTTTGCTGTTTGCCCTTTATCGGCAGCTCATTATCGAACAGCAGTACCAAGTGACTCAGTATCTCGAGTCAGAAACCCAACGCTATCAACAGCTTGCTCTTACTGTCGACCGTCGTAGTTTTGCGGCGCAAATTCGTGCCGCCGATCCGCAGACGGCGCTCATCGCCTGGCGCAACAGTTATGACATGGTTGGTGCCTTAAGCTTTATGCCTGAAGGCATGCCCATGCTGCCACAAACACGGGATTTCCCGATTTTAACTGGCGGCCCTGATAAGCTGCATATCCTCACCGGCGGGTTAGTGATGACCCGCTATGGCCCTGTGCTCATCGCGACCCGTACCGATAACTTAGCCACCTTGATCGATAAGTTTATCAGTGCGGCGGCCACGGCTGTGATGTTGACCATAGTGTTAACCTTGGCGCTGGGCTATTTGTTTTCTAAGGCGATTTTGCGCCGCTTAGTGCAGTACAACCGCTTGAGTGAGCAAATTGAGCGGGGGCATTACGACACCCGTCTGCCGCTCAGTTGGCGTCAGGACGAGTTCGATATGTTGGCGCTGCAGTTTAATAACGTATTGGATATTCTTGAGAATAACCTGATGGCGGTGCGCGGGGTGACAGATAATATTGCCCACGACTTGCGCACGCCTCTATCGCATATTCGCATTGGTCTTGAGGAGTTGGCGGCCAAATCCCCCGATGAAATCAGCGAAGGTTGCGCGATTTTGACCGAAGAGCTCGACCACTGTCTTGCGACCTTCGATGCTATGCTCTCGCTGACACGCATCGAGGAAGGGCAGCAAACCTTAGACTTGCAGGAGCTGAGTTTGGCGCAGCTATGTACCGATTTGTTGGACATGGCCGACGCGGTCGCCGAGTCGAATGAGCAAACCTTGAGTCTGTCGCTGTTATCGGATCATAAGATTCATGGTGACAAGTATTTGTTGTTCCAAGCCTTATATAACTTGGTCGACAATGCGATGAAGTACTCAGGCCAAGGCGCTCGCATCGATATTATTCAATCCGGCGCCCAAATTAAGATTTGCGATAACGGCCCTGGGATCCCCGATGACAGCAAAGAAAGAGTATTTGAACGTTTAGTTCGCCTCGACCCAAGCCGCCATTTGCAGGGTACAGGTTTAGGATTATCTATGGTCAAAGCGATTCTGTCGCGGCACAATGCGCAAATTACTCTTTCGGATAATCATCCCGGCCTTGTGGTTACTATCCAGTTTTAGGCCAATATCCGCGTGACAGTGTTAGGAACCCCATGTACCGAATCATAGCCAATGAGGCTGATTTTCTTGTTATTTCTAAATCGCCGAATGTGCATTTTCACAGCCAAGATGGCACTGCGGGTGTCGTTGCACAGTTGGAGCAGGATTTAGGGATAAAACTCTTTGCCGTGCATCGGCTCGATACCCCGACCTCAGGGCTGTTACTGTTAACCAAACATCCGGCGGCGGCGCGGCAGTTGACTGAGCTGTTTAGCGCCCATCGAGTACAGAAATACTATCTCGCCCTCGCCAAAGGTAAGCCGAAAAAGAAGCAAGGCTGGGTGATTGGCGATATGGCTAAATCCCGCCGCAGTATGTTTAAGTTACTGCGAACCAAAGAAAATCCAGCGATTACCCAATTCTTTTCCGTCAGTGTTGGCGATGGGCTACGGTTGTATTTACTCAAACCCCACTCGGGGAAAACCCATCAGTTACGGGTCGCGCTTGCTAGCCTTGGTGTGCCAATCTTGGGCGATGCCCTCTATGGCTCCGATGTCGCCGACCGCTGTTATCTGCACGCCTATTGCCTGCATTTTCGTTATCAACATGGAGATGGCAGTTGGCAGGATTATGCGTATCTTGATATGCCTGAGCAGGGCGAGCTCTTTTTAACTGAGGCTGTCAGTGAGGCGCTAACATTTTGGCAAGCACCAGAGACTTTAGAGTGGCCTGAACGATAGGTGTTTATTGGGAGGGGAATGCTTGGCAGATCCGGTCGCGCCCCTCAGACTTTGCTTGATACATGGCATGATCGGCTTCAATCAATAGTTTGTCTGGCTGACATCCTTGATAAATCGTGGCGTAACCCACGCTTGCGCAAAGTTGGACTTTTTTATCCTGCCAGTTAATTGGATTTTCCCTCAGTACCCGATGTAATTTATCCGCAACGGCTCTTGCGGATGGTGCGCTTGTGGCTGGCAGTAAAACCAAAAACTCTTCCCCACCATGACGACACAGGACATCGTGTTCCCGTAATACCGAGTGAAATAATCTTGCCGCTGTCAGCAGGGCGAGGTCACCAACATCATGACCATAGTGATCATTTATATGTTTGAAATGGTCGAGATCGAGCAAGATCACGCTATAAGGCTCTGCATTTTTCTGCCAGCGTTGGTGGGTTGTGGTGAGTCTTTTTTGCATTGCGCGTCGATTCCACAGCCCTGTGAGCTGGTCTTTTTCAGCCAACATTCTGATTTTACTCACCAGACGAGTCATCGCATTACCTATCATCAGGATATTGATAAGTAAGGCTAAGAACACATAAAACCACAGCACAGGAATGGCTTCAATCGTGTGCATGGCAATAAATATTGGCGTTTCACTCGGCGATAACAGGGCGATGAAAAACCGAATCATGAAGATGATAGCCATCGCGATTAAGGGGGTGATCATGGCAATCGCTATCTTATTGCCAGTCTCTCTGCGGATAGCGTAATAGTTATCTCGACTGAGCATCACAAAAGATAGTGCTGCATTGGCTGAAAAAAGCATGGCGAGTATCGGTTGAGATTGGACATTTGGGGGAACCATCAACATGAGCGCTGCGGTGATTGCGAGCATAGTGAGATCGAGCTTAGTGCTGTGCTGTAAGCGGAACAGATATTGCGTGCCCCAACGCAGCATGATAAATCCGAGTAAGATAACAATATCTGCGCAAAACCAGTAGAGGTAACTATTTGATTCGGTTCTTAGAGTGTTGAGAATGATGCCGATAAATACACAGATATTCGCAAGGGAAAAGCGTATGCTGGCTAATTTGGCAATGTTCAATGGTTTGGCGATTAATCCCCATGCAATAGCGGCTGTACCTGTCAGCAGACAGATAAATTTAATCAGTAGAAGGGCTTGGGGATCAAATTCCATGGCGGCGTTCAATTTTCCTTTAACTATAGATGGCTTTTGGCATTTTTGTTTAAATTGGCTGAATGTTAAGTAAAGACCTGTGCCACAACGCCCAAGCCACAGGTTGATAATGCAATGGTTTCAAACCGGTGGGCTAACGACGAAGTTAAAAACTGCTTACTCGTCATTTATTACGGTTTAAGGATGGCCTGCTGTCGATATAAACAAATGACTATGAGTCATTATTGTGATTCTATTGCCTCCCGTTGTGGTATTTTTAAACGCGGGCGTAGGCAAAGATCTGTTAATTATCATAGTGCTGTGTTTATTTTTCGGGTTCCCGCCCTACCGTTGTCACTAAGGTGTAGCGTGTTTCAATGAGCCAATAAAAAGCGCAACCTAAGTTGCGCTGATTATCGATTTCACCTGTTCGTTAATTAAAACGCCACGGTATAACCTATAGTGGCAGTACGACCCATACCTTTGAAATAACGATCATTTGTACCCATGGTTTGTGAGTAGTAGTTGAAATAATCCTTATTAAACAGGTTTTGTACACCAATGCTTAAGGTACCCGTGTAGAGCGGCATTGAAAATGACGCGTCGACAGTGGTGTAACCATCAAACTCGGCATATTTAGCACCTTTGGCATTTTCAAAATCACGGTCCATAAAGTAATTTGCTTGAACACGTGTCGACATTTCATTATCGAAGTTGTGGGTCCAGAATAAGTTGATACGATTCGGTGAAATATTGGCGCCATCGAGATCGGTATCGACCTTATTATCGCCGTTTACATCGTATTCGCCCCGTTGCAGTGCGATGTTCATGCCCAAATCATCATTGCTTGTCAGATAAGCGGTGACATTCGCTTCGATCCCATCAATGACGCTTTTTTCACGTTTTACATCATAGAAACCGTCGCTGTTTAAGGCTAAACGGGCACCAAAATCGGTAGCAGAACGGTAGTAAGCAATCTTAGCACTTAAGAAACTACCTTGATAATCGGCACCCAATTCAACGTTATCCGTCACGATTGGAGTTAAGGCTAAAGAGTCACTAATGCTTGGATTGGCGCCGGGGAAACTGTTTCCGTCACGCAGAATACGGCCAATGTCCGGCATGCCAAAACCTTGGTTGTAGCTAGTGTAGACGCGGATATCCGGCGTGATTTTATAGGATAAACCGACATTGAATAAGGTTTCATCAAAGGTGGCTTCGCCCCCCGCGATTTGCTTATTGCCAGCGCCATAGAGGGTTTTGTAGTCATCAACATTGAGGGTAGCGTGTTCGTAACGCACACCCGTTGATACGGTTAAATCTTTAATTAAATCATAGTCTAACTGTAGATACGGCGCGAAGTTATCATAGGTGCTTTCAGGTACCCAAGAGAACCCAGTTTTCACTAAGTCCTGTTCAGTCGTATCGCGGAACAAGTCGATACCATAGGCCGCATCGATGCCAGTATCGGCAATGTTTTTCGCGATTAACGAAGTTTTTAGGCCCCATTTAACCGAAGAGTTGCGTGATTGCTCGTAGTATAAGTGTTCGCCTTTGCTATTTACACCGCATTGAACCACTTGATCGCTGCCTTCAAAGGAAGGATCGTAGAAGCTATCGAAGCAACCACCGCCGTACACTGCTTTAAAGTCTTGATTAAACAACTGCATGTTGAGCTGTTGGCCTGCAATGTTTTCGTGGCTATAGGTCAAACTGGTGGTGGTGACTTGGTTATTAGCCGCTTCCCAGGGCTGTTTTTGTTCCACGGCACCGGTTGGAATACCATTGGGTTTATTACCTGCAACGGCCATCCAGTCGCCATTGTTATCCATGTTGTAATGGTTAACCATCAGCTCTAGGCGTGACTCGGTAAAGTTGTGGCCTAATTTGATGAAGAAGTCCTTACTCTGGCTATCCATAGACTCGCCTTGCGTCGTGTCCACCCCAATCACATCGTGATTGGCATCGTAGTAAACCCCGTTATTGCGATAGCTGACCGAGCCTAGCATATCGATCAATTTTGACTCGCCTGAAAACGCATAGCTGGCACCAAAACTGACACCGTTAGACTTGAGTGAGTCAGGGACTGTGACATCAAAGCTAGCGACGTGCTGGTTATCGCCCGTGGGCTTTTTGGTGATGTAGTTGATAATACCGCCCTGTGCGCCTAGGCCGTGCATCGCATTGGCGCCGTGAATAATTTCAATGCGTTCAATCATTGCAGGATCGATAGTTTGTCCTGAGCGACCACCGCTGCGCAGCGGGTTCGATTGCGGCACGCCATCGATCATAATTAATGGTGCACGACCACGCAGGGTTTCACCCGTATTACTCATCTTTTGGCGGCTAGGTGAAAAGCTTGGTGCTAAGTTGCCAATAATGGTCGACAGATCTTTGGTGGTGCGGAACTGTTCTTCGAGTTGCACGCGGTCGATAATGGTCACTGTATTAGGAATCGAGCTTGGGGATTTATCCATACGGCTCGCGGTCACGGTAATTCTTTCTATTTCTTTGTTTTTATTTATTTCCGTGTCGGATTTTTCTTGTGCAATAGCGGATTGGGTGAGTGCTGCAAAGACAGCGAGAGCAACAAACGAGGTTTTGAACGTCATATAACTTCCTGCTAAGGGCGTGTGAATTTGCTACACCGAATTCCTTGGCATCAGACTCTTCCGTTAAACAACATTGCAAATGATAGTGATTTTTATTAACTTTGGATGATAAGGAAGTCATTCAAGGTTGTCTAGTCGATCTGTAAATCAAACGAGCTAAAATGTGGCGTTTTTTGCAACTTGTGACTCGGATAGCAATTATAGGTGTATTAAGGTTGAGGGTTTATCTTCATCCTGCTGATTTGTTGCTGTGGCTTAGGATGACTATAATAGCGGCTTTAATTGTGCCTAAATACAACCCTTATGAACCGCAAAAAGAAAATTAATCAAACGCTTAAGCAGAAGGCGAAAAAAGCTAATGCCAAGCTTCACACCAGTAATAAACCTAAATATATCGCGAAAGCAGAACGAGTTGCACAGGCTCTCGCGGCAGAAAATGAGCTAGAAGTGCCCGTTGAGTGAGCCGTTAATCTCTAACAGTTAAATCCTCAATAAAGCTTACTTAGCCTCTAAATACTCAATGGGATTGAGATAAAAAGCCTTTTTATATCCTTGGGTTGAAGTGTCTATTCGCCAAGGTCTTGGGAACAGGCTTAAAATGGAATAGTGCAAATGGGGTGGTTTACCTTGAGCATTGCCAGTTGTACCGACTGTGCCTAGCGTTTCTCCACCTGTCGCGAATAAGCCTGTCGATGCTTCAATGCTGCCTAGGTGCGCAAAATAATGAATTTGCCATTTAGGGCCGAGTCCAACAACGACTTTTCCGCCTTTTAAAAAGTCACCTTTGTACAGCAGTAGCATGGGCGTTGGTGCGATAACCGGGGTACTCGTGGCCGCAAATATATCGATACCCTTGTGTGTGCCCGAGCTTCCCCAAGGCTCATACCAAAAGGTTTGGCTATTCCAATCCTTATTCGTGGCACCTTTTACGGGGATGATAGGTTGTTCAGGTACCAAGCATCCGGCAAGGAAAAAGAGTGCGAGAGTGAATGCGGTATATTTCAGTTTCATTATTATCTCTTACATAAATCTTTTAGTGAAACTCACTGAATTCTCGCCAGTTTGTCGGATATTGCAGGCGCTCGGTTTCACCAAGTGATAACCAATAGGGTCGCCAAAACGTATCGCACCAAAACTCAAGGTTCCCTTGCAAACTCCCAAGTGTATCAGGATCAACATCGGGAAAACTTTCCCAAGGAGCAGGCGGCGCGGCCTTAAAGGTAATAAGCTGTTGCAATAGATTGATATCATTGGTGATGAGCAGTACGCTGAACCCCGAAAAATCTGCATATTGCTGTAAAAATACAGTTGTCTGTAGGTTGGTGTGATGCAGTACGCCATTAAATGGCGCGTCAGAATCTACATGTTCGAATCCCGCCTGGCAAAGTAAAGTGTCGAGTCGTTGTTTATCTTGATCATTCAACAAGCAATGGAGTTGATAGGCGGATAATTCAGTCTCAGTTGTTGGCGTGACTAAGGGATAAGCTTGGTAGTGAGGCAAAGTGAGACTCGCAGTTACCTCACCACCAAAGAGTGCTTGAAGATCAGTTGCCTGTGAGCGAGTTGTCGCTTTTATGGCTAATAGCCGTTTTACCCAGTTAAAAATCCCCATAGCTTATTCCTTAATGGCCATCGCAGGGTCGATAAAGCCGCCCGTTTCTGTTATCACCTTAGGGCTTATTGCCTCCCAACGTAACCATCCTTTGGCGCGTGGTGCGTTTATATACCAGAGTCCAGCCCGTTGTTCTAAGGGAAAATATTCCCTTGATGGGGCAAATGGGCCGGGGTTTTGCTGGGCGATTTCGATACTGTTGTCCGTGACGGCCGCGATAATGGCGACATGGCCATAGGGATTAAACATCCATGGGGCAAAGACCAGTAAATCATCAGCCATAGGTTTGCTTTGGCTGCCATTGGTAAATTGGCGCAGCGCACGTTTTTCATTCCAACTGCCATCAGTGAGCAGATTATCGAAGAAGTCCCTGGCATGCCCAAAACTGTCAGGCATTTTGTGTTGATATCGTTGGTAAAAGTAGCGCTTAACAAATTCAACGCATTGATATTTTATGCCGAGGTTATAGCCGTCGAGGGAGAGGTTGCGTCCCTCATTAGTGTTAACGCCACCGTTATAGTAAATCTCGATTCCATTGAGGGAGTCGATAATGTCACCCACTTGGTGATCAGTGTTGAAGTGATAGCGTGTAAGCAACTGATAGCCGAGAAAACTGACGCTAAGCCCCAGACCCACAATCAGCATCCATAAGCGAAAACCTTTAATCATCTTTAGTACGACATTCTCAAAAGATAAATTGATTCAGCATGATATAAGGCGGGATTGTATGCTGCTGTTGCTAAAGACGTCTAGCTGATAAGGGAATGTGGCGGGAGCTTAATACTTTCGTACTGAGCGCTTGCACATCTTTAATTCATCAGGCCGATAGCGTTAATGTGCTATCGGCCTGATTATATGTGCTTATTAACGCAAACTAACTTTACAGTAGCGCAGTTGCCAACAGATAACCCACGGTTGATGCTGTACTAACACCAATCAGTCCTGGGATAATAAAGCTGTGGTTAATGATGAACTTACCAATTTTAGTGGTACCTGAGCGATCGAAACCGATACAGGCCAAATCGCTTGGATAAGTGGGCAGCACAAAGTAGCCATAACTGGCGGGTAAAAAAGCAATTAATAGCTTAGGATCGACACCTAAAGCTAATCCCATCGGTGCAATCGCCGTGAGCGCGGCCGCTTGGCTATTGACCAGTTTGGAGATTAAAAACAGCACTAGGGCATAGGTCCAAGGCTGGTTTTGCACTACGTGGGAGAGGTTTTCCTTCAGTACATCCATATGGCTGATAAAGTAAGTATCGCTCATCCACGCCACGCCAAATACCGAGAATATCGCCACCATACCCGCTTTAAAAACCGGACCATTGGCAATTTCAGCTGGCTTGACTTTGCAGCTCATCAAAATAAAGGCGCCTGCAATCAACATCATCATTTGGATCACTAGGTTCATCGACAGTGGCGCGAGCTTGCCTTTCTCTTCAAACACTGGACGCAGCTCGCTAAAGGAACCGAGTAATACCACTGCGGCGATAGCGGCAAAGAAGATCCCTGTTGCCCAATACGCTTCTTTGGGGAAGGTTTGATTCAGCAGCGTTTCGCCCTTGTCGTAGATAAAGGCTCTTTGCACAGGATCTTGAATTCGCTCTTGAAACTCTTCGTCTTTATCTAAATCTTTGCCGCGACGTAGGCTCCACAGTGCCGCCACTAACACACCGCAAAGGGAGGCTGGCACCGACACCATTAAAATGTCCAGCATGCTGTAGGCATGGCCAACACCGTGCTGCGCCGCCAAAATCGATACCATAGAAACGACGGCGACTGATACAGGGGAGGCGCAAATCGCCATTTGTGAGGCGACGGAGGCGACCGCCATGGGGCGTTCTGGGCGAATGTTTTTCTTCAGAGCAATGTCAGAGATAATCGGGAACATGGTGTAAACCACATGGCCTGTACCGCACAAAAAGGTGAGCGTCCATGTAGTTAACGGTGCCAGAATGGTGATGTACTGTGGATGGCGGCGCAGTAAACGTTCGGCAAACTGCATCATCACATCTAAGCCGCCTGCGGTTTGCAATACTGCGGCACAACCGATAACCGCAAGAATGGTTAACATCACTTGCACTGGTGGCTGTCCGGGGGCGAGACCAAAGACAAACGTCAGTAAAAATAAACCTATACCACTTATCAACCCGAGCCCCATACCACCATAGCGGGTGCCCAGTAGCAAGCAGCCGAGTACGACAATAAATTCCATTAAAATCATTTTGATTTACCCCTGCGGAACCTGCCGCGCTATTTGTATTAGGACTAGCTGTATTTGGCGTTATTTTGCGAGGCGATTGACTTTGATAACTTGCGCTGGCGCAAGGTGTAAATAAAAAGTGGCATTAGATTTTTCATAAATTTGAGCTAGCGCTAGAAACGTGTCGCCAGAAGTTGCATCCTTGTTAACTCGGAAGCGCTAATGGCGCCTGTAGCCAAGTGAAACATGCCCTAGTACTTGCTCCGGTAAAAATAACCATAACAATCGCCAAGGATGTCCAAGTGAAACCTGCCACCTATAATACCGAAGCCTTCGATGAGTGGATCCGCAGCCGCTTTGTAGAACTCAACTCGCAGCTTGAACAGCTTTATTACCAGCAGATCGACCGTGCTAATGTGCAAGATATCGGTACCGAGCTTAAGCAAACTCTAGAAAGCGAAGGGCGAGGGCTGATTAAGGCTTTGCTCGATGAGGGCAATACCGACGAAGGCTTTGATAGTGCTTTTGATTTGCTAGGCAATGTTGGCCTGTATATGGCCGCCTGCCGCCGCCATGAAATTACTGAGCCAACACGGGAGACCACCTCGCCACTTCTTGAAGCGTCAGCGCTGGCGATGCATATCGGCGCCTCAATTGGAGTCACGCCGCGCTTTGCTACCGCCCATTTAACCACCCATAACCGCGCCCATAATGGTATCTACAAACGCTTTACCGATCTGCCCGATGAAAAACTGTTTGTGGATTACAACACTAAAGGCATTTTGGCCTATAAACGTGCAGCTGATGCGCTATTAAAAATCCAGCCTTTGGGGATTTCTCATCCAATTAGTCACGATTTACTGCGCGTCGCTAAGCAGGCATTGCAGGATGTGATTGATTCTAATACGCAGTTATTCAATCGTTTAGATACGGACCGTTTCTTCTACTGTGTCCGCCCATATTACAAACCCTATCGGGTTGGTTCTGTGGTGTATCGTGGTGCCAATGCGGGTGACTTTGCCGGGATTAACGTTATCGATTTAACCCTAGGTTTATGTTTTGCCAACGAAGCATCTTATTCGCAAATGCTGGTGGATAAGTTTTTATACATGATGCCAGAGGATCAACAAATCCTGCGGGAATGCATGCGTCGCCCGAATTTGATGGATGACTTTTTACAGTCAAAGGCCAGCGTGCAGCAGGATTGGTATCAAGAAAACCTCAAGCTGTTTATCGAAGTCTGTGAATTGCATGGGCAAACCGCCATCCAGCATCACAATGAATTAGTGACTAAATACATTGCAGAACCTTCGGTCAGTATGGAGCAGCAACATTTAGCCAAAGTGACCGCCAGCGGCCCACCATTGCATGTACTGCTCGCCTCCCTTGAGCGTTTAAGGGATAGACGCGCGGCCGTATTACGTGACGATATTCGCACCCGTTATTATGATTTGAAAAAACTCAAAGACAGTTTGAGGTAAGGCCATGCTGCTAAATGTAAAACAGGATTTTTGCCTCGCAGGCCCTGGATATCTGCTTAACCATTCCGTGGGGCGGCCACTCAAATCGACCGAGCAGGCGTTTAAGCAGGCGTTTTTTGCACCTTGGCAGGAGTCTGGCCGCGAGCCTTGGGGTCAATGGTTAGGTGTCATCGATAACTTTACCGCGGCGCTGGCAAGCCTTTTTAATGGTCAGCCGCAGGAATTTTGCCCGCAGGTGAATCTATCGAGCGCATTGACCAAGTTGGTGATGTCACTGGATAGATTAAATCGCGATGGCGCCGTGGTGCTGATGAGCGAGATTGATTTTCCTAGCATGGGATTCGCCCTTAAAAAGGCATTGCCCGCAAGTTGTGAACTGCGCTTTATTCCCAAGGGCTTAGATGTTACCGACCCCAATGTGTGGGACGCACATATCAGCGACGATGTCGATTTAGTCTTTGTCAGCCATGCCTATTCTAACACGGGACAACAGGCCCCCCTCGCGCAGATTATCCCCCTTGCCCGTGAGCGTGGCTGCTTGAGCCTAGTGGATGTGGCGCAATCGGCTGGTATTTTGCCGCTGGATTTAGCCAAGCTACAGCCAGATTTTATGATTGGTTCGAGTGTGAAATGGTTATGCTCCGGCCCCGGCGCTGCGTATCTGTGGGTCAATCCGGCTATTTTGCCCGAATGTCAGCCACAGGATGTGGGTTGGTTTAGCCATGAAAATCCCTTCGAGTTTGATATTCATGATTTTCGCTATCATCCAACAGCGTTGCGGTTTTGGGGCGGCACGCCTTCTATCGTCCCCTACGCTATTGCCGCCCATAGTATTCAATATTTTGCCAATATTGGCTCACAGGCGATGCGTGAGCATAACTTGCAACTGATGGCTCTAGTGGTACAGGCATTGGACAATGAGCTCGTCTCGCCGAGGGCAATCGATAAGCGTAGCGGTACGCTGATTTTGCAATTTGGCGAGCGGCAAGCGCCGATCATGGCGGCATTGGCTGAGGCGAATATCAGTGTCGATGCCCGCAGTTTAGGGATACGCGTATCGCCACATATTTATAACGATGAGGCCGATATCCTAAGGTTACTGGAGGTAATAAAAGCCCATCGTTAACGGATTGAATTTGGCTTACTCAGCCGACATCGCGTAAATTTGGCTTACTCAGCCGACATCGCGTAATAGCCTCGAACAGGGAGCATGGCTCTGGGGCACCAAGGCGCCCCCTAATGCCGATGTCGTTAACCCATGCCCTGAGGCTGAGGTCATTTATGGGGGCGAATATGCTTAAATGCTGTAGCTGTAGTGGCAGAACATAGAACGCGGGGTTCGGAGCTTGGGATTACTGGGCGTGATAGCCAAATCGACTGGCAGCATCACGGTATCGACGATCAGCGAGCTACCCATATCGACCAGTGTCAGAGGGATAGTAAACAGCAGCAGTGGCGGGGCGGATAACGCAGAAACTATCGCACACTCCTCGCCATTATCAACAGCCGTTTGAACACTGGAGAAAGAATGCCCCCAAGTTGAATTTTCTCCTATCCTCGATGTTATTGTTGCACATCCCGTGAGAGAACAGCACACGACCAAGCAAGTCAACCAACGCATAACCACTCCATTGTTTATATGTGAAAAACCGCATTGCTTCGGTATGAGCGACTCGCTTGATTAACTTTGGGCGTTAGTCTTATGGAACCCGAACTGGTTTTGTTCGACACCGATATATTCAGTTTTAGCAAGTCGGCATTCTAACCATATGAATATATGTGTCAATTATTCAGCAGCAGTAATGAGACAACAGTAATGAGACTCCCAACTTTAATGTCGCTGTAGTTAACTCCTCTGCCTATAAGTTAGTTTTATATCGCGTTTAGCTCAGGCTTAAACGACATCTGTCCCTATTGTTGTTACTGCAGTGGTGTCTGCTGGTATGCTTTCTTTTGATGATAAATAAGTGGTTGGCTATGTCGCCATTTAGAGAAAAGTGTTGGTCATTGAATCAGCATGAAAGTAGTGTATACCTTCAAGAAACAAAAAGCCCCAACAGCAAAGCTGTTGGGGCTTTGATACTTTATGCATGCATTTATACCGTGAGTAATGGCATGCATCTAGCCATTACAGGCTGTAGTACATTTCAAACTCTAATGGGTGAGTTGTACGGCTTACACGCTCAGCTTCTGCAGATTTCAGTGCAATGTAAGATTGGATGAAATCTTCGCTAAATACACCACCGCGAGTTAAGAACTCATGGTCAGCTTGTAAGTTTTCAAGGGCGTTTTCTAATGAAGTTGCCACTTGTGGGATTTCAGCCGCTTCTTCTGCTGGCAGATCGTACAAGTCTTTATCCATCGCTTCGCCTGGATGGATCTTGTTTTGGATACCGTCGATACCCGCCATCAGCAGTGCTGCGAAACCTAAGTATGGGTTTGCATGTGGATCTGGGAAGCGAGTTTCGATACGACGACCTTTAGGGCTTGGTACCACTGGAATACGGATTGAAGCGCTGCGGTTACGTGCTGAGTAAGCTAACATCACTGGTGCTTCGAAGTGTGGCACTAAACGCTTGTAAGAGTTAGTGCTTGGGTTAGTGAAAGCGTTCAGCGCGCGAGCGTGCTTGATGATACCACCGATGTAGTACAGTGCGGTTTCACTTAAACCTGCGTATTTGTCACCTGCGAACAGGTTTACGCCATCTTTCGCCAGAGATTGATGAACGTGCATGCCGCTACCGTTGTCGCCAACGATTGGCTTAGGCATGAAAGTCGCAGTCTTACCGTAGGCGTGAGCCATGTTGTGTACTACGTACTTCAGAATTTGGATTTCGTCCGCTTTCTTAGTCAGGGTGTTGAAGCGAGTTGCGATTTCGTTTTGACCCGCAGTCGCCACTTCGTGGTGGTGAGCTTCAACTACTTGACCCATTTCTTCGAGCACTAAACACATAGCGCTACGTAAGTCTTGTGATGAGTCAACAGGCGCAACTGGGAAGTAACCGCCTTTCACGAATGGACGGTGACCAGTGTTGCCACCTTCGTAGCTAGTGCCAGAGTTCCATGCCGCTTCTTTAGCGTCGATTTTCACGAAACAACCAGACATGTCAGTACCGAAACGAACATCGTCGAACAGGAAGAATTCTGGTTCTGGTCCAACTAATACAGTGTCAGCGATACCGGTAGAGCGTAAGTATTCTTCCGCTTTTTTCGCGATAGAACGTGGGTCGCGGTCATAACCAGTCATAGTGCCTGGCTCGAGAATGTCACAGCGGATCAGTGCAGTGGTTTCTTCGGTGAATGGATCCAGTACGAACGTAGTTGGGTCTGGCATCAGTACCATGTCTGATTCGTTAATGCCTTTCCAGCCAGCGATTGACGAGCCGTCAAACATTTTACCGTCTTCGAAGAAGTCAGCGTCTACCTGATGAGCTGGAATAGATACGTGCTGCTCTTTACCTTTGGTGTCGGTAAAACGTAAATCAACAAACTTAACTTCTAATTCTTCAAGTTGCTTTAAAACTGATTCAACTGACATTCTCAAGTCTCCGGTAGGGTAAAGGGATGTCCCTTCTATAATCTTTTAACTCAAGTTGTGCTTGAGCCAAACTTACTAGCTATAAAGCGATATCCATGCCAACAATTTAAGTTGTTGATAATTAATGAATATGTGTTTTATTGCACTATCTTTAACTCTGTGTTGCACTTTATTGGTGCGTTTTGATGTGGCATTTTGGTGCATTCATCCATTTTGGTGCGCGCCATTCGCCCCCCATTTTAGTGCAGTGACGATGAGCATCGGCTTGCTTGGTTAATTCATATCCATATTCAAGCTGAGCAGCATACTCGTTGTTAGCCTGTTACTATCCATTAGGCTCAGCAAAACAGAATGAATTTAGCATATAAATAAGTCTAGATAACCGCGTAAGCTCACTGTTTTCAGTGCTCGCCATAATGTCACAAAACAGTGAGATGCTAAGCTGTTTTTCTGATAATGATTTTGGCTTGTTTTCATTGCTTATCATTAAAAATCAATTGATTAGTCTTGTTGTTCTTAGGTGGGAATAGAGTTTATTGAAACTGCGTCTAAAGCCATTTATTTAGGCTATAGAGAAAATACTTAGGTAGCTGTTTGGCATACTGATGTGTTTGGACGAAAAAACGGGGCTGCCGAATTGGGGTTATTCGCTATACTTATGGCGGCCTTGAGCGCATAGTCTGCAATGACATTCCAGTGAAAAATAGTAATTTCAGCTGGTTAGTCGTATTGAGTTCGAGATAACGTGGCAATTGTCTGCGCGTTAACGGTGCATTTGGGTTATTTGCCTTATCGCCATAACTGATTCGTTAGCATAGGCCCCAAAAAATAGTTTTATAAGTGTTCAAAAATAATCCTGTGCGATATGGCCGCTCTGGAGTAGAATGTCACGCTTTTTTATGGCGACTCAACGTAGATTGCTGTAACGAATATTGTAATATCCCTAATTTTGTTTGATGGTAAGAGGTTTATCTGTGCTAGAGAATTTACGTAACATCGCCATTATTGCGCACGTTGACCATGGCAAAACGACCCTGGTTGACAAGCTGCTGTCGCAATCAGGAACCCTTGAGACCCGGGGAGAAGCTACTGAGCGGGTGATGGACTCCAACGATCTTGAAAAGGAGCGTGGAATCACGATTCTGGCAAAGAACACTGCCATCAAGTGGAACGACTACCGCATCAACATCGTAGACACCCCAGGCCACGCCGACTTCGGTGGTGAGGTTGAGCGCGTTCTGTCTATGGTTGACTCAGTATTACTGCTGGTTGACGCCGTTGACGGTCCAATGCCACAGACTCGCTTCGTAACCAAGAAAGCGTTCGCCCAAGGCTTAAAGCCAATCGTTGTTATCAACAAGATTGACCGTCCAGGTGCACGCCCTGATTGGGTTATCGACCAAGTATTCGACCTGTTCGATAACTTAGGTGCGACCGACGAGCAATTAGATTTCCCAATCGTTTATGCTTCTGCATTAAACGGTTTTGCAACTTTAGATCCGGATGTCGTCAGTGAAGATATGACGCCACTGTTCCAGACGATCATTGAAAAAGTATCTCCACCTGCAGCAGATGCTGAAGGTCCGTTCCAGATGCAAATTTCTCAGCTTGATTACAACTCTTACGTAGGTGTAATCGGTGTTGGTCGCATCAAGCGTGGTAGCATCAAAGCTAACCAACAAGTGAGCGTG
The DNA here is from genome assembly GCF_000282755.1 of Shewanella sp. POL2. Classification (NCBI taxonomy): domain Bacteria; kingdom Pseudomonadati; phylum Pseudomonadota; class Gammaproteobacteria; order Alteromonadales; family Shewanellaceae; genus Shewanella; species Shewanella sp. POL2. Next base: position 31,076 of record NZ_AKZL01000002.1, on the reverse strand, counting down.
ATCGGTGCCGACGGTAAAGTACGCAACGGTAAAATGGGCCAAGTATTAGGTTACATGGGCTTAGAGCGTACCGAAGTTGACGTTGCAAACGCGGGCGACATCGTAGCGATTACTGGTTTAGGCGAGCTGAAGATTTCTGACACTGTGTGTGCCGCTGGTAATGTTGAAGCACTACCACCACTATCAGTTGACGAACCAACGCTGACCATGACGTTCCAAGTCAACACTTCACCTTTCGCAGGTAAAGAAGGTAAATACGTGACATCACGTAACATTCTTGAGCGTCTGCAACAGGAATTAGTGCACAACGTGGCACTGCGTGTTGAAGAAACCGACAGCCCAGACCGTTTCGCGGTATCTGGCCGTGGTGAATTACACTTATCTATCCTGATCGAAAACATGCGTCGTGAAGGTTATGAATTAGCGGTTTCTCGCCCAGAAGTTATCTTAAAAACCATCGATGGCGAACTGTGTGAACCATACGAAACCCTGACCGTTGACGTTGAAGAAGAGCATCAAGGTACAGTCATCGAGAAGCTTGGTATCCGTAAGGCTGAGATGAAAGACATGCAGCTTGACGGTAAAGGCCGCGTGCGCGTTGACTTTATCATCCCAAGCCGTGGCTTAATTGGTTTCCAAACTGAGTTCTTAACTGCAACTTCTGGTACTGGTCTGATTTACCACTCATTCGATCACTACGGTCCGCACAAAGGTGGCGATATCGGTCAACGTGCTAACGGCGTATTGATCTCTAACGCTACGGGTAAGGCGCTGACATTCGCACTGTTCGGTCTGCAGGACCGCGGTCGTCTGTTTATTGGCCACGCAGCCGAAGTTTACGAAGGTCAAGTTGTGGGTATTCACTCACGTTCTAACGACCTGACAGTTAACTGCCTGAAAGGTAAGCAGCTAACTAACATGCGTGCTTCTGGTACTGACGAAGCTCAAGTACTGACTACGCCAATCACCTTAACACTCGAGCAAGCGCTTGAGTTTATCGATGATGACGAATTAGTTGAAGTAACACCTAAGAGCATCCGTGTTCGTAAGAAACACTTAACTGAAAACGACCGTAAGCGCGCTAGCCGCGGTTAATGGTGGTTGTGGTGGGCACGTAAAGTGACTGCCATACAGTGAATAAAGCCCTGCTAAGGCAACTTAGCGGGGCTTTTTAATGGCTATATTTCAGGTTCATGTACTGAGCGTATGCAGTTACGACCTGCGGACTTCGCCAAGTAAAGGGCGGTATCTGCTTGGTGGACTAATTCTAAGGCATTATGTTTATCTGAGGGGAGTAAACACGCAACACCCACGCTGACCGTGACAATTCCTATGTCTGTTTTAATATGGGGTATAGCAAGCGATTGAATAAGTTGATGTACGTGCTTGGCGGTGCCGAGTGCGCTTTGGTGATCCGTATTGGGGAGTAAAATAACAAATTCTTCGCCGCCATAGCGTGCAACCAATTCACCTGCCCGACGACCTGATTGAGATAAGCTGTTCGCCAGCATCTTGAGACAGTCATCTCCTGCGAGATGGCCATAAAAATCATTAAATAATTTAAAGTGGTCAATATCGAGCATGATAAGCGAGAGTGGCGTGTTGTTGCGTTGCCCACGACTCCATTCCTTTTGCAGCATTTGATCAAACAATCTACGGTTGCCAATATTGGTTAACCCATCGGTATTGCTGAGTTTTTCGAGTCTGTTGTTCGCTTCTGCAAGTTCATAGGTTCGCGCTTGTATAATGGACTCTAGCTCTCGATTGCGTTCTTCTAAACTCGTCATCGGGTAAATTTCGCCTTGTTTTGCTAAACCATAGGGAATGGATATTCCACTATGGACGATTTTCCAATCGTTGCTTTCTTGGCGAAAAATCAGCACTAACCTTGCGGTTTCTTGGCTGAGTATCGAGTCTGGAATAGGGAGGTGTATATGGAAAAACGCTGTAATAACAATAATATCTTCGGCAAGATCCTGTAGTGAAAGATCTAATACTTCAATATGGATCCGTTCGGGGACTTGGGCGAAGTCCTGACGGGTTATTTTTACCCATTCATCTTTACTGGTGACAAGAATATCGCTGCTACCTGCATAACCACTAAAAGTATCGCTAAAGCGGGCTGTGAGTTTGTCATCCCGTGCAGCGTACATCTCAATATATTCATCAAAAAGTGACTGCATAAGTTGCAAGCGTCTCTGTCGCATAGATTCACCTCAAGTAAGAATATAAGCGTTTTATTGTTCTTATTTGAGATGAGTATTAGTGATAAAACCATCTTCCGTTCTGATTAAAATCAAGATAGTGATGTAAAAACCACCAATAGTGTGATCTGTGCCCGCTTTTTGAGCTAGGGTTTGCTGTTCTTGTTACAGTTACCTAGCTTTAGTGGCAAAAGTTTGAAATGTTGTCATTTTGCTTGTTTAGTATACAGACCGAATGGTGCATTAATCGTTACTTTGGAACAGTGCAGAAGGGATTAATGCAAACGATAAACGTTTTAGAAGACGTCCAAACCAGATAAGCCTAATGACGCCTTATAGGGTCATTCCCTTCGTTAGCCATAAGTAAAGGAATATTCCATGGACAAGACTCAACACTCTCAAGGTAAATGCCCCGTGATGCATGGGGCAAATTCAGCCGTTGCCAGCAACAATATGGATTGGTGGCCTAAGGCACTAAATCTCGATATTTTGCATCAGCATGATAAGAAGACGGATCCCATGGATCCCAACTTTAATTACCGTGAAGCCTTTAAGACCCTTGATCTCGCTGCCGTGAAGCAGGACTTACATTCTCTTATGACCGATAGCCAAGATTGGTGGCCAGCCGATTGGGGGCATTATGGTGGCTTGATGATCCGCATGGCATGGCACTCTGCGGGAACCTATCGCATTGCCGATGGCCGTGGCGGTGCGGGGACGGGTAATCAACGCTTTGCCCCACTCAATAGCTGGCCCGATAACGCCAACCTTGATAAAGCCCGCCGTTTACTCTGGCCGATTAAGAAAAAATACGGCAACAAACTCTCATGGGCAGATTTGATGATCCTCGCGGGTAATGTGGCCTACGAGTCTATGGGCTTAAAAACCTATGGATTTGCCGGCGGTCGAGAGGATATTTGGCATCCTGAAAAAGACATTTATTGGGGCTCTGAAAAACAATGGCTTGCGCCAAGTGATAATCCTAACAGCCGTTATTCGGGCGCGCGTGACCTTGAAAATCCCTTAGCTGCCGTAATGATGGGGCTGATTTATGTGAATCCTGAAGGGGTTGATGGTAAACCCGATCCACTGCGCACCGCTCAAGATGTGCGTGTCACTTTTGCACGAATGGCGATGAATGATGAAGAAACCGTGGCCTTAACCGCCGGTGGTCATACGGTGGGCAAATGCCATGGCAATGGTAAGGCACAGGATCTTGGCCCTGAACCCGAGGGCGAAGAACTTGAGGCCCAAGGTTTGGGCTGGCTCAACAAAAAAGGCCCAGGCACTGGCGCGAATACCGTTACCAGTGGTCTCGAAGGCGCTTGGACGACTCATCCCACTCAATGGGATAACGGTTATTTTCACCTACTGTTAAATTACGATTGGGAATTGAAAAAAAGCCCCGCGGGCGCCTCTCAGTGGGAACCTATTAATATTAAAGAGGAAGATAAAGTCGTCTCAGTGGGCGACCCGAATCGCAAGTTTAACCCCATCATGACCGATGCGGATATGGCGATGAAAATGGACCCCGAGTATCGCAAGATCTCCGAGAAGTTTTATCAAGATCCCGCCTATTTCTCCGAGGTATTTGCCCGTGCTTGGTTTAAGTTAACTCACCGCGATCTGGGGCCTAAGAGCCGTTATTTAGGGCCAGAAGTGCCGAGTGAAGAGCTGATTTGGCAAGACCCCATCCCAACCGTTGATTATCGTTTGGATGCCAGTGAGATTGTCGACCTGAAGGCGAAATTATTAGCCTCGGGACTCAGTGTTTCCGAATTGGTCGCAACCGCGTGGGACAGCGCGCGCACCTTCCGAGGCTCGGATTTCCGCGGTGGCGCCAATGGCGCACGGATCCGTTTAGCACCACAAAAAGATTGGCAGGCCAACGAACCCGAGCGTTTGCAAAAAGTATTGCAGGTGTTGAGCGCGTTGCAGGCAAGCTTAAGCAAAAAGGTCAGTATTGCCGACTTGATTGTCCTCGGTGGCGCTGCGGCGATTGAAAAGGCCGCCCACGCTGCGGGAGTCAATATCACAGTACCTTTCATGCCTGGCCGTGGTGATGCCACGCAGGAAATGACCGATGTGGAATCCTTTGCCGTACTTGAGCCTTTGCACGATGCGTATCGTAACTGGCAGAAAAAGGATTATATAGTTCAGCCCGAGGAGATGATGCTCGATCGCACTCAACTTATGGGGTTAACCGCCCATGAGATGACAGTGTTGGTTGGGGGAATGCGGGTGTTGGGCACTAACTATGGCGGTACACGCCACGGCGTGTTTACCGACAAAGTGGGTGTGTTAACTAATGATTTCTTTGTGAATCTTACCGACATGGCCAACAACTGGAAGCCTGCGGGTACTAATTTGTATGAGATAGTCGAGCGTAAAACTGGCGCAGTGAAGTGGACCGCTACCCGTGTCGATCTGGTGTTTGGCTCTAACTCGATTTTGCGCTCCTATGCTGAGGTTTATGCGCAGGATGATGCCAAAGAGAAGTTTGTGCATGACTTTGTGGCGGCTTGGACTAAGGTGATGAATGCCGATAGGTTTGACCTTGCCTAATCACTAGTACTTAAGCTCGTTGTGACCATAAAAGGTGCAGTTTAGACTGCACCTTTTTTATATCTCTTATCAACAAATCAGAGAGTTAATGACCCACTCGGTCAATCACTTGGATAAGTTCCATGCGGATAGCGTCCGGTGTTTGGCTATGCCAGAATCCCGCTAAATAAGCGCCGAGTGGCAGGAGGAAGAGCGCCAATAATAACAAGACTAACAATCCTTTATGGCTAACTCTGTGACCCGATTTAAGGCCAAAACCGAGCGCCGCTGATTTAGGGCAGGCCGCCACACAGCGCATACAGGCTTGGCATTCGTCGCTGCGAACCGTGGTTTTGGTATGCACTATGATGTTGGCTGGGCAGGCGCGGGTACATTTATCGCACTTCATGCCCTTGGCTTCGATCAGGCAATGCTGAGTATCGCGGCGGATTTTGAGTGGGCTGGCAAAACTTAACAGTCCGAGCATGGCACCATAGGGACACAAGTAGCGGCAAAAACCTTGGCGACGCCATGCGGCGAGGACGAGGATAAGAGCAAAGCAGGCTAAGGTAATAAGCCCTGGTGTGATAAAAAACAGTGCCATCTTAAGGTCGGCAATTTTGTGGTAGTTACCCTGCAGATAATAGGGAATTGACTCGCTTGGCATACCGATCACTACATAAAACAGTCCCAGCAGTAATAAGTATTTAAGCATCCGTAGTGGCCAGTCTAGCCATGCGGGTGGCGCAAGTTCTGCTTTGATAAAGCGTTTGCGCAAGGCGTAGAGGTATTCGCCGGCGAGTCCTAAGGGGCAGGCCCAGCCACAAAAGGCGCGTTTACAGAGTAGGCCTGTGAGTAGCACGGCGGCGAGCATCACAGCGGCGGCGGGATGGGTTTGGTCCCACAGGTTGAGCGTCAATATGGCTTTTAATTCAATCCCGCCGGCGATGGGCAAAAAGGCATCGACAACATCAGGGCGCATTAACCAAGGCGTGACCCCTTGTTTGAGTTGGATAGCATTAATGCAGTATTGGATGGCGACTAAAAACAACGAGAGTGCGAGCAGGTGTTGGCAGCCTTCACGCAGGGCGTTGATTTTTATCTCGGCCTTATACTCCACCGGAGCAAACTTATGGGCAATAAGTGTAAGGGGCAAGGCAATGATTAGGGCGAGCGCCAAGGGCCAGTAGAGGCTAATCGCCACGGCGCCCACACTCAGGAGTAAGGTGGTCACTGCTCCCCATTTTTTACCGCTCCAATAGCTTAGGGAGGCGATATACATCAGGGCCAACATTAGGGTAAGGGATTCAATAAAGGTCATGTTAATACTGCAAATAGAATACACGTATTCAATCTGAGCAATCTTTTGTAGATAAGTTTATGAGCCTAAAGTGAATTTGTGCGTTAGATCCAATATTGATTGAATCATCACACTAAAGCGCGCCATCGCTCACAAAGCTAAAAATCTTAGCCTTGCACAAACGAAACTGGGAATGCAGGGAGGATAAAATCAACAGCAAACCGCCATCGCAGCTTGCCGAAGTGTTTAGAGGGTTAGAGCATCAGTGCTAAGCTGTTAATTCAGATTGGTTTGACGGAATTAACAGCCAGTTTGAGCAAGCTAAATGGCCTTACCCTTTTGAGTTCTCAAGGGCCTCGATAAATCGAGTAGACTCATTGATAGATTTATTCATTTCTTTGATTAAGCCTGAGATATCCGTTTGTAAGTTGGCAAATTCACCTTTAATCGCGCCTATCGCCTGGGCATTTAAGTTATGCTTTAAATACAGCATATTGTCTTTCATAGCGGTGAGAATGGGCGGCATTTTTGATTCGGCGCGGCGCATGGTTTTAATCAACTGCTCGTAGGAGCGACGGGTTTCCTTGAGCTTAGTTTCGCTGTTGCGGCGTAGGCTCGCTTTGCTGATCTCACCAATTTCCGTTTGCCACTCATCGAATAGCGCCTCGGCAACATCTTCGACCTTGTTGATGCGATTACTTACGTCATCGGCGGCACTTTGGGCTGACTCGTATTCATCTTTAGCCTTGTTATAGGCTTTTTCGAGGTTGCCACCATTGTGGTTGAGTAGGGCTTGCATCTCCTCGAGTGCTGAGCTGAACTCTTTTTGCGCATCCTCTTGGGATTCTTTCGCGGCTTTCACTCTGTCGACCATAATGTCGCGCTTGTGGTAGCCCACTTTTTCCATGGCACCGTAATAGGCACTCTGGCAGCCCGTCAGCAATAGCGTTGCCGCTATCAGACTAGAGGTGATCAATCTTTTCATTGGGTATTCCGTCACTGAGTCAGATGAAGTTAGTCGGCCTTAAAACGTGCCGCATCGATAATGCTCCAGAGGTGAAAGATAGCACCAATTACCGCGGGCACAATTAACCACCAAAGGGCGTAGCCGATTACAGTGACCACGAAGAATAGCAATGCTGCCAAAATTCGCCCTTGTAGCAGTTGGCCTAGGCCTGGGAAAAACAGACTAGCGATTGCGGCGATAACATTGCCAGTGGATCCTTGTTGTGACATCAATTCACTCCTTAGACTTGTAAATTAAGTGTTTATTGTACGAAGATAACGAGTCTATACCAACAGAATCAAGAGAAACCCGTGACTAAGAAGATAGATCTGGCACAAATTCGAGTCTTACTCCTTGGGATTTGGCACTTCCTGCTGCATTTACGCCAGCGCCTAGTAGAAGATCAAATCAATATTCGTGCGGGCCACTTGGCCTATGTCACCCTATTATCGCTCGTTCCTATGGTGGCGGTGACTATGTCTATGCTGTCGGCGTTTCCTGTGTTTAAGGGGATCCGCGGCCAAATTGAAGCCTTCGTTTACGAGAATTTTTTACCCGCAGCGGGCGATACGGTACAAGTCTATATCAATGAATTTGTGGGTAATGCCTCTAAAGGCACAGCGGTGGGGATTGCGGCCTTAGTGGTGGTGGCGATTATGCTGATCTCCGCCATTGATAAGTCACTGAATAATATTTGGCGCACTAAGGAAAAACGTTCTGTGGTCGTGGCCTTTTCCATGTATTGGATGGTGATTACCTTAGGCCCTGTGCTGGTGGGGGCGAGCCTAGTGGCGACTTCCTACGTGGTGTCGTTAAAGCTGTTTGAGGGCGACACCTTATCTGGCGTAATGCCGCTGTTTATCGAACGTTTGCCGCTGTTATTTTCGGTGGCCGCGTTTTTACTGCTGTATATGGTGGTGCCGAATCAAAAGGTGAAGTTTTGGCACGCACTACTCGGTGCTGTGGTGGCAGCCTTGCTATTCGAGTTGGGGAAAAAAGGTTTTGCTTTGTATGTGACGAAATTTCCAAGTTATGAAGCCATTTATGGTGCGCTGGCGACCATTCCTATTCTATTTGTTTGGGTATATTTATCTTGGATGATCGTGCTGCTGGGCGCCGAAATTACCGCCGCCATGCCCGAGTATTTGGACTATGAGTCCAGTAGCGATATCAACGAAATTAACCTCGATGATCAGCCTTTAGCGGCGCAGGATACACCCGCCGCGCAGCCAGAAACCACATCTGCCCAGTCAAGCCAAGTGCTTGAGACGACAGGTGAACTTGCGGCAAACGCGCCTTCATCGACTACACTGGATAAGCCGTAGCTAAGTTATCATTCACCAAGACATTCAGCGAGCCTTATCCCACCTATGATCACTGATGCCCATCCGCTTGCCGCTTTTATCCGCCGTGATTGGCTGATGATTGGCTGATGATAGGCAATGGGCAGCAGTTGCATCTCGCTCAATATGGTAATCCGCAGGGTATCCCGCTGCTGTATTTGCATGGTGGCCCTGGCGCGGGGGCTTCGATCAGTGAACTGAGTTTATTTAACCCAGAGCACTATTGGATTTTACTGCTAGATCAACGTGGTGCGGGACAATCGCTGCCTGCTGGCGAGTTGGAACACAATCATTTAAATGGGCTTATCTGCGATATTGAGGCGATTCGCATTCACTTAGGCATAGCGCGTTGGTGCCTAGCGGGTGGCTCATTTGGCGCCACCTTAGCCTTAATTTACAGTGGTTTATTTCCTCATCGAGTGATTGCTCAAGTACTGTGGGCAATGTTTATTCCCTCCAAGGCCGGCATTGAATGGCTCTATGGCTCATCGGGCGCTGCGCAGTTATATCCACAGGCTTACCGTGAATTTGCCGCGCCTTCTATTGGATTGGCGGATTTATTTACGCATTATCAGCTAGGATTTAACGCTCAAGATGAAGCAACCCGTCATGAATTTGCCCGTCGCTGGATCCAATGGGAATTAACCCTAGCGGGCGTACCAACTGGCCTACCTAAGCGGCTTGCGCCGCCGCTATTCGCCTTAGCTCAAATCGAGCTGCACTATGCGCAAAATGATTACTTCAATATGTTCAGTGTATTACAACGGGTGACATCTCAAGTCTCTGCGCGTACCCTGCTATTACAGGGCACGCAGGATGCCGTCTGTCCGGCACGCTTATTAGCCGCATTTGGGGCAAAAATCGATAACCCCAGGATACAAATCCACACTATTGTTGATGGCGGGCATTCGCTGAATAGTGAAATACTCTCACTTGCCGTCACACTCGAAATTCAAGCCATGTGGTCTTGGATAAAGCGACAGGAGTTTGCATGAAATTAGCTATGATTATTGCCGCCATTTTAGGATTAACGGCCTGTGCGGCCACCTCATCCTCAACCCCAGAATCTCAATCCTCATCTTCTGCGGTCGAATCTACCGAGGCTCGCGCACCTGTGGCGCCTAAAGTGGTGCAATTGGCTGGAATGACCAATGAGGCCGCTGCTGATGCTTTGTATCAGGCCTTAATTAATGCCAACTATTTAGCCACTAAAGTCGGGGCGGATAAGGTTGCGGTGCAATTTGGCAATAATGATTTTATGCTCGAACCCAGTATAAATGCTGCGGGGATTGACCGTATTTTGATGAACCGTTTTTATGCGGTGCATCCACAGTTGCAGGCCAGCCCTGAACTGCCCGCGGTGATTGGCGAACTAAACGCCAAGCTAAACTTCGCTAAATTTGTATTGCGCGAGCAAGGTGCGGTGATCCAAATCCAAGGTACTGTGACCTTTGCTGATAAGGTCGAAATCGAGGAGCTTCGCCGTTTTATGCTGTGGACCGATGGCGGCTTGGCTGAAATCGCTAAGTCCTTGCCGGAGGGAATTGAGCAGTATCTGCGCCCAATTCCTTTGATGCCCGTTGTTAAGTCTTAATTTAAAGGAAAAGTTGTGATCGCCTTAATTCAAAGAGTCAGCCGCGCCAGTGTGGTTGTAGATAATCAAACCATAGGTGCAATTGATAAGGGCTTGTTAGTTTTACTGGGGGTTGAGCGGGAAGATAACCGCGAGAAGATGGAAAAGCTAGCTACTAAAGTGATGAGTTATCGAGTTTTTTCTGACGAAAACGGCAAAATGAACCTCAATTTGACTCAAGCGGGAGGCTCGCTTTTAGTGGTATCCCAATTTACCTTGGCCGCTGATACTGAGCGTGGGCTAAGGCCGAGCTTTTCGGGTGCGGGCACCCCAGAACAAGCGCTTGGCCTGTATGAAGAGTTTGTCGCCTTTTGCCGCGCCAAGGGCGTGACCACCGAGACAGGGCAATTTGCTGCTGATATGAAGGTTGAACTGGTCAACGATGGCCCAGTGACCTTCCATTTACAGGTTTAATCTCAATACGCTTGCACTAGTAAAGGAAAATGCCCATGGACGAATTATTAAACCAATTACGCCAGACGTGGCACCGCACGATACCTGTGAGTGAGTTTATGCAGATTGCACCGCTGTCCTTTACTGATGGCGAACTATGCGTGAGTGCGCCACTCACGCCGAATATCAATCTGCATCACACCATGTTTGCGGGCAGTATTTATACTCTTATGACCCTCACAGGTTGGGGCATGGTATGGCTGCAACAGCAACTCCTCAATGTGGATGGCGACATAGTGTTAGCCGATGCCCATATCCGTTACCTAGCGCCCATTCGCAATCAACCTATTGCACGCGTGGTATGGCAGGATGCCAGTTTAGCGGGCTTATCTGCGGGGCGAAAAGCCAAAGTTCGACTTGTGGTTAAGCTTTACTGTGAAGACCTGCTCTGCGCGGAGTTTTCTGGCCTGTATATTAGTCTTCCAAGCATTAAAAAATAGTTGCGACTGTTTGATTTTTGTAAATTTTCATCGTTGATGTTGCCTTTAACTTGCAATAGAATCTTTGGCTTAATGCAACTTAAGTTGCATACGCCATGGTCCGTACGGTTATCACGTTTATGCTGTATGGCGCTATTTGCATTGATATTAAGGATAACCGATGCGATTTCTCTCCTGTGTGCTTATTGCTCTATTTTGTTTTCATCTCAGTGGTTGCGCCAATACCAAGTTAAATGCCAATAAATTACCAAAGGGTGTGGTGCTAAATAAAGCTATTACGCTCCCTGTGGATGTGAGTGTTGCTTATTATTTGCCCCATTCGCAGTTAAATAACCGTTTTTATTTAGAGAAATGGAATATTTGGGTCGATCCAGGAAAATCACTCAGTGATGGCGTGAAGGATGGTTTTGGTGCTTATTTTTCAAATGCTAAGTTATTAGACCGCACGCAAGCGAGTCAGTATGGACTGCTGATCGATATCGATCCTGAGTGGAAATTTGAGTCGGGTAAAGCAGAAATGATCATGAGCTATCGGGTATTTAATGGCTCCGATAAGCCCATTCGCGAAGGGCAAAAATCCTTTAAGGCAGATATTGGTTATTTAGGGGATGGTTTAGGTCTTTATAACGCCGCATTGCGTGCGACTCAATTAGTGATTGTCGATGTGCTAAACACGTTGACGCCGTCGGCTAGCTCCTATCCTGCACAGTATGCAATGAAGGATGTCTCGGCGAATTTGCTGGCAAATATGCAAAAACCAGTCAGTACAGGAACAGGTTTTTATATTAATCCACAGGGGCAAATTGTTACTGCGGCCCATGTACTCAAAAATTGCATGGTGACACAGGTGAATGTTGGCGGTAAATCCTTTGATGCGGCCGTAGAGGCTAGCTCGACCTTATTGGATTTAGCGGTCGTGAGTACGGGGACGCCAGTGGAGCAATACTTACCATTGCGTAAAGGTACAGAGATTTTCTTGGGCGAGGCGATTACCAATGTTGGCTATCCCTTGCAGGGATTATTGGCGGCCTCCCCCAATTTAACGCGCGGAAATATCAGCTCACGCGAGGCATTAAAGGGGGCGGTGGGGCAATTCCAGTTTTCGGCACCGATCCAGCCCGGCTCAAGTGGTGGCCCAGTGGTCTCTGATGGTGGGGAGTTATTAGGTATTACCGTTAGTACCTTAAATGTGACGAGTCTGCGTGAATCGGGTGCATTACCGCAGAATGTTAACTTTGCCCTCGATGCAAAATATGCCGCCCGCTTTTTAGATAAACACCGCATTAGTTATCAGTCGGTTGAACCCAATATGAAGGGCGATATTCGAACGGCAAATGCGGCTGCACTTGGTGCTGTTGTTCAACTGAATTGCTATCAATAAGGATGTTTCCAATGCCATTTATGCTTCGTATTTTGATGCTGGGTTTGTTGCTCATTAGCCCGTTTGTTAAAGCACAAACCACGGCACTTCCACCAGTATTTTTTATTAGTACCATTGATTCAACTGACTTTTATAACAAACTCAAGGGCATCCCATTATTTGAAAAAATGGATAAAGAGAATATCGGTAATCCATTGAAACTGATTGTGACCTATAAAATGGAACCTACTGCAGGGGGAGAAGCCGCTGGGCTAACCTCGGCGATTTTAGCGGGTGGCTCCCTAGGGCTGTTACCTATGGTGACCAATAATGATTTGGTGCTGACGTATGAGTTTAGGGTTCACAATGAGGTGATTGCCAGCGTCAGTTATCGTGAAAATTTTACCAAGGCTCACAACATGTACTCTAATGAGGGAATGTATAGCCTAGATAAAGAGAGTTTGGCATGGGCGATGACCACGACTGATAAGTTTATGGTTGATATTCAAAACTCGCCTGAGCTTTCCCAGCTAATCAGTGAATACAACTATTATTTTGCTCAATAGTTCGAGTGCTGCGTTTCCATAGCTGCGTTTCCATATGCTAAGGGCTAGCTTGGCTAGCTCTTAGTCTAACCATTCTACTTTTTAGAAAGTAATCTCAAATTTTATCCGCTTTTTTTCTTTTTTATGGGCTAATAAACTAAGCCCATAGAGTCGAGAGCAAGCTGAAAGACTCCCCCAAATTTCAATTTTCGGAGCAGATTATGTCTAAAGTCCTAGTGTTAAAATCCAGTATTCTTGGCGGTTATTCACAATCTGCCTTGTTAGTTGACCACCTGATCGGTAAATGGGAAGACCAAGGCGCGACCATCACAGTTCGCGATTTAGCGGGTAAAGATGTGTTGCCAATGGTTGATGGCGAAATCGCCTCTGGCCTACGTGGCGGCGCTGAGTTAACCGCACGTCAGCAAGAGATGCTCGATCTGTCGAACGCCTTAGTTGAAGAGTTAAAAGCGAACGACACAATCGTGATCACCGCGCCGATGTACAACTTCAACATTCCAACCCAACTGAAAAACTGGATTGATTTTGTGGCCCGTGCGGGTGTGACTTTTACTTATACCGAAAACGGTCCTAAAGGCTTAGTGGAAGGCAAACGCGCCGTGTTGATCACCACCCGTGGTGGTGCACATAAAGATGGCCCAACCGATCACATTGTGCCTTTCTTAAAAACCTTCCTCGGCTTTATCGGTATCACCGACGTGGAAGTGGTATATGCTGAAGCGCTGAACATGGGCCCAGAAGCCAACCAAAAAGGTATCAGCGAAGCTAAAGCCAGTATCGATAAGTTAGCGGTTTAATAGTAAAGATAATAAAAAATGCCAGCGTAAATGCTGGCATTTTTGTTTGCGCAGAACACAATTATTCGCACAGTTTGCAGCCAAGGGATATGGTGTTGGTTTCGATATAGCGAACCTTAGTGCTTGCTTGGCCACGGTTACGGCTCACGCTGTAGCGGGTTTCGCGAACCACTTTGGGCTGCGGCGGTTGTTCGCCGCTAGTTGGGCGCGGGCACTTTGTTGTCATCTGCACCTCCTCACGCATGGTTGCTTTGCTTAGGTTTTAGCTTGGCTGGCAGCAGACTAAATCTTTTAGCGAACCACCGTTGATCACACATTCAAAACCGTTGGCTTTGAGAATATCGCAGCCCTTTTGGGCACGGATACCTGCGCCGCAGTAAAGCACAAACGGATGCTGTTTATTGTCAACCTGATGCAACCATTGGTCGAGTGTTGGCAGCGGCACGTTGATGGCCTGAGGCAAATGACCTGAGGCAAACTCCTCTGGTGAGCGCACATCGATAACGCGTGCACCTTGATCAATCAATTGCCAACATTTTTCACCGTTGCTGCTACCAGATAATTTAGCCAGTAAAGATTGAAACATAGCTTTGCCTCTATGATTAGAAAATTTTCAATAAGTTTATTCTAATGGATTGGCAGGCGCAAGCGGCAATCTGTTGGGCGCTTGGCTTGTCGGAGTTACTCGGTGGCGGGCGCTTCCCTGTGATAGTGGATAAGATCATGAAACACCACGGGGTGATCGCTCAAGTTGCGGTAACCGTGGGGTTTATCGGCGGCAAAGCGCACGGCCTCGCCCTGCTGTAATGGCTGCCACTGGCCATCGACTAACACTTCCATGGTGCCGCTGAGCACGATCACATGCTCGGTCACACCCGCCTCATGGGGCTCGGAGAGGCGCTCATAGTGCGGTAATAGGGTGAGTTCAAACATCTCAAAACCAAAGCGTGGCTCAAAGGGAAATAGCGACGCCACTAACATGCCGTCGGTTGCAGGCTTTTGGCGTAATGCATCAGCGTTACGAAAGACCGCGCCTTGGCTCTCGGGTGTCGGCTCTAGAAAAGTTGAGAGTGAGGTATTAAAACCGCTAGCGATTTTCCACAGGGTGGCAATGGTGGGGCTAGATTCGCCGCGCTCAATCTGGCCTATCATGGCCTTGCTTACGCCTGTCTCGAGTGCCGCTTTATCTAAACTCCAACCCTTTTGGCTGCGCAGTTGTTTTAGGGTCGCGGCAAGATAGCTGTTGATGGTCTGCATTGTGGTCTGATACTTAAAAAATTATTTGTACGTTATAACGCACAGGTGCTATCTTGTCCATCTTGTGCGTTATAGCGCACAGATAATGGTGCGATGCTCGAGGCAAAGGTAGGAGTAGGGATGATGTGGCGCGAGGCTTTGGGACTATCAAAAATATCGGCGGGCTTTATTGCCGTGCTGGTGGGCTACAGTAGTTCTGCGGTGATTATCCTGCAGGCGGCGGATGCCGTGGGTGCGACATCGGCACAAATGAGTTCATGGCTGTGGGCTTTGGGTGTCGGCATGGGGCTCACCAGTATTGGCCTGTCTCTCTACTATAAAAATCCGGTGCTTACGGCATGGTCGACCCCCGGGGCGGCGCTGATGGTCACCAGCCTGGCGGGATTGAGTATCCACGAAGCCGTTGGTGCCTTCCTGATTAGCTCTTTGTTGATCGCCCTCTGCGGCTTGGCGGGCTGGATGGATAAGCTTATTCGTATCATGCCGCAGTCAGTCGCTTCGGCCATGTTAGCTGGGATTTTACTGCAGTTTGGTTTAGGACTGTTTCAAGCAATGCAGACTCAGCTGAGCTTAATCCTATTGATGTTATTAGTGTTTGTTGTGCTTAAGCCATGGGCGCCGCGCTACATTATGTTGCTCACCCTCGTTGCGGGAATAGGGATGAGTTATCAATTGGATCTACTGCAACTCGATAAGCTTGAGCTGCAATTCGCCGCCCCTGTATGGATAGCGCCTGCGTTTTCTGTCACCAGCGTAGTGGGCGTGGCGCTGCCCTTATTTGTGGTGACTATGGCCTCACAAAATATGCCTGGGGTAGCAGCGCTGCACGGCCATGGTTATCGCCCGCCTATCTCGCCATTAATTACTGTGACGGGGCTGATGGGCGTATTGTTTGCCCCCTTTGGCGGCTTTGCTTTTAATCTCTCGGCCATTACGGCGGCGATTTGCATGGGTAAAGAGGCGGACCCTAACCCCGCAACTCGTTATTGGGCGGCGGTGTGGGGCGGTGTGTTTTACTTTATCACAGGCCTACTCGGCGCCACTGTGGTGGGGCTCTTCGCTGCATTTCCGAAGGAATTGGTGCTCGCGATTGCAGGATTAGCGCTGCTTGGCACCATAGGTAACAGTCTAACCGCAGCGCTCGCGGATAACGACGAGCGAGAAGTGGCGGTGATTACGTTTCTCGTCACCGCCTCGGGTGTGAGTATATTGGGGATCGGCAGTGCATTCTGGGGATTATTACTCGGATTTTTAATGCATTACTGGCACAAGCATCGCGCCTTAACCACAACTAAACAGGCAAAAGCATAGCTGTGGTTAGGTCTAGACTGAGGTTCGCTACCTTAGTGGATTGATGTGTGCAGAGGCCTAGAGCCTTTTGGTCATAAACAGGCTATTGGGGTCGAGCGTGTAATCGGCAAAGGGGCCACACAGCTCGAAGCCAAACTTAGCGTAGAGAGAACGTGCGGGCAGGAAAAAGGCCATCGAGCCGGTTTCTAAACTGAGGCGTTGCACGCCAGCGGCTTTGGCGTCATTGATCAAGTGCTGCAGAATCTGGGATGCCACGCCTTGTTGTTTGTAAGTTGCTGCGGTTCGCATCGATTTGATCTCTGCATGTTCAGCATCTAACCATTTTAGTGCACCGCAGCCTGCTAGATTGCGGCCATCCCACAGTGTCCAAAAGCGAATATTGGGTTGGCGCAGGCCATCCAAGTCTAATGCGTGCACACTTTCCGGCGGCGAGGTTGCTCGCATATCTTCAAGGTGCTCAGTTAAAAGTGCTGCAATTTCAGGCCCTTTTAGATCATCTAGTATTATTTTCATCATCATTGCTCTCAAGATTAAAATTCCCTGTGTTGTCACTTATCCATCATAGCGTTATCGCGTTTGGTTGTTTTTAGGGTTAAAACGCTGCGGTGGATAAGCAAAGGGTAGGCCAAGAGTTTTTGCTAAAAGGGATGATGCTTCATCCCTTGGTTTGTATCGAGAGGCGAGCAAGAAAGCTTGTGCTTACTTTTGTTTGAAGGCAAGGCAAAAACATATTATGTTATTGTCTTATATTAAGCGTTTTAATTTTTACTAAAACTACAGGGATTGTTATGTTAAGGAAGAGCGTTTTCTTTTTGTTTTTTCTACTCGTTTTAATTTTTATTACATTGTATTTTTTTGAAAATAACAATGAAGTTAGTGTTAACGATACATCCTTTATGAAAGATAGTCATATCGTTTTGGTCGATGATTCTAACTCTGCTAATGTTAATTTTGATGTGTCAACAAATATAAAAGAGCCTCGAGCAAGTGATAGTTCTTTGCACTCTTTGACTGAGCATAAAATGGAGCTTAATGGAGGTTATGATACAGGGATAGTTAGTGATGACAATGTTGTTGATAGTACTAAGCTAAATTCAATTTTGGCTTCAGCTAACTTTTACGAAATTATAGATGTTTTCTCGAAAATGCCAGACAAGTCATTTGAAATAATAGTTTTTGAAAACAGTATTAGCGAGTTTTTAAATAAGTCAAAATATAGTTCTATTTTAAATGAGTACCGTGTTTCATGTGATAATAAAATTTGTTTTGGATATTTTGTATTTTCAGAACCAGATGCTTTTGCTAATTTCTACAAGGAGTTTAGTCTTAGTAATAATAGTCCTATGAATAAGTCTGGTTATGTAAACTATTTAATGGTTACAAACAATGCTAAAGGGGGAAATGAGTATAGGATATCATTTAATTCAGACCCTTTAGTTAAATCAATAACTGCACAGAAATAGTTGCATCATTGGCAAAATAGGACGGACAGAATTGGATGGTGATTGGCGAGGCTAGCGCCCCTGTATCTTCGGGAACTGAAAAAAGTTATGCCTGTCCGATCTTATTTATGAATAGGTAATAAAAATATTAGCTCGTTCGCTAAGGGCGGGTCATGTCTGCATAAAAGTCTCTTTGAAAATAAGACCTTCGCCAGTACACATTCTCAATCCGCTATTTGCATAATAAAGTGTCAACAATCAACATCGGGCTTGTTCAACACTTGGGATAAGGTCGCGGCTACGCGCGGCCTATCCTTATTTGTTATATTGCGATTACTTCAATGCTTGCTCTACCGCACATTGCAATAAACCTTCATCTTCATATAACTCGCGATAATCAGCTAAAGGTAAATTACCTTCGTTATATTGTTTTTCGAAAAATATTCGTAACCGCCATTCGTCAGGATCAATTTTGTTGAAGTCAAAATCAATTCCCCCGACATCAGCTGTGCGATAGATGTCCACACCAATACCGTGAGTCCGATACATCCAATTAGTACCTGGAATTGGATTTGCACCTCGATATTTAGGTTGAAGAATATCTTCTGCTTTTTCTAATTGGAAAGATTGAACTAGCAGTTCTTCAGCCCATTTTCTTTGGGCATACCATAGAGGAATAATCTTCCTGATTTTCTCGAAATTATCCATATGCTCCTAAGCAATATAACGCCCCGCTCAACGGAATTTTGGGAGCGAAGCGAGTAAAATTTCCGAGTGCAGTGGCTTGTTATACGCTTTTACACTAATCATGCAACTACCTCGAGCATTTCGTTGTAATGAATCTCATCAACTTCCTGGAGCCACGTAAAAATATCACCAATGACATTTTGGCTTTCACCTAAAAGGTTTTCTGACGAATCTTCATTAATTTCGATTACGGCACTATGTGAATATTTGTTTATGAAGCGATAAATCTTTTCCTTGGTGGCTTCATCTGTGATTTTGCAGCCTTTCAACCCACAATTCATAAGCTGTGAAATATCACTTCGGTGCTTCGGAAACTTGAAGCTAAAAAATGATTCGAGCAGTTTCCTTGCGAGATTCGCGGTTAAAAAGGCTTCGTCGCGTGACAGTGCTGGATTGTCTTTGTATGCATGAAGTTTTGTAAATATATAATGGTATTCTGAATTGTAATCGACCAGACTTGAATCTGCGTCTTTAAATGTCGATTGGCGTGGGACGGCTACCGTGGATTCAATTGTATAAAAGAACGCATTTGGATCTTTGGGAGGATTCTTTCTTCTTCTGTTGCGATTTACCCCTTCGAACCAATCACGAATCAATTTGAAGTAAGTAAAATTGTGCGTAAATACGAATAGCTGCTTTGCCGTGTCACAATTGCTACGAAGAAACGAATACGCATGAAATAAGTGGTTCGAGTCAAAGCTCGAAACTGGATCATCGACAACAACGATAGTATTTTCCATCTTGTTATCGTTTTCTTTCAGCTTGGTTATGAAATAAACAAACGCAATAGCCGTTTTTTCACCTTCGCTCAAGTTTCCTTCTACCGGAACGGAATCGTTCCGCAATATTTCGTACCCTTTTTTATTCGGATTGAATCGAAGGGTTAATTCACTGCGCCCAAGAAACTTATGAAGTGATTCATTAAATTGGTCAGCGCCCACGCCTTCATTTGATAGTAAATCTTCAAGTTTTTGGATTTCTGCTTTTCTAGCGTTAATTGCTGTTTTTAGCATTCCATTTGCGGTAGTTCGATCAACGACTTCTTTTTTCTTATTGTAATATCCGAATGACTTCACTTCAGTAGTCGCATAGTGAAGTTCAAGTTGCTTTTTAGCTTTATCAGTTTCTTCTTTGAAATTTCCAGACTTATGATTGTGCTTATCAACAGCTGCGCCAATAGCGGTCATAGCATCGTTAAACGCATTTACGGATGACTCACTGATAACTTCAACCGTTAGAGCGACTTCAAGTGGATTAGCTGTCTTGTCTTTTAACACATTGTGCCAGACCGTAATTTCTTCGTTCAGGTCTGTGATTGCCTTTTCCAGCGCCGCACATGCTTCGTTGTAGCCATTTTTGAATTCGTCGTAAAAATCACTTGCGGCGGGTAGCGTTGGGGGCTGAACATATTGACCGGCAAGCCAGACATCAGCACTTTCAAGCCGGGTCTGAAAGGCTTTGTAATCGTCATTAAAATGGGCTTCAAGTTTTTTAATGCGTTCTTCGGTGATGATGTTGCCACAAAATTCACATTCGTTTTTATCGTGGCGCTTATGAAGGTCAAGACCAGTTTCAACCCAAGACTTTATATCACCATGATCTACAAGCCTCTGAATAGTTTGGCTGACCACGCTAGTTTTCAAAAGGTCATCAAGTCGTTCTTTAGCTTTAGTGAAAGTATCTTGATTAATAGCGCGTTTATTAAAGATTATCGGGGACTTTTGATCAGGTTTCGCAGCATTGGTTAAATCAACAATTTTTTGATCATCAAGAAGTGAATCGTCCGACTTACATTCTTCAAGGTGTTCTTCTATGAACTTTCCAAATTTACGCTTATCGTAGTTAAGGTAGTAACTGTCTGTAGTATCAATGGACTGAAGACTTGTCTTCATGTGTCGCGCGCTATCGGATTCAAATTTTGAAACAGCGCCATTAAGTTTCTCTATTGCTTCAGACCCTATGCTGTATGTCTTGGTATCAACTTCTTGTTCTTTTTTTAGCTTTTCTAGTTTTTCACGTTCTGCAATCTTTTCCTTATCAACAAGCAATATACTTTTTACAATGCTGTTCCATGAAATGTTTTCATCAATAAAATCTTGGTTAAAGGTATATATGTTTAGATCAGAATTACCCACGTTCGTTTGTGTTATCGGCGTGCCGCTGTCTACGCTTACCGAGAATTCCGAAGAAGGAAATTTACTTGAAGTGGCTTTATTTTCGATGCACCGAAACAAACCCGAAAGCGTAGATTTTCCGCATCCATTCCACCCATAGAACAAGTTATATTTTCCGAAATCTTTAGCATTGCTGTTTGTGTGATCTTGGAAGATACCGAATTGCTTTAGTTTTTGTATATTTTTTATTGACATGGCATCCCCAACCTAAAATTCTCTCCGGACTAGATTTGCGTATAACAGTGTATTACCCGCACTTCTAATGAAACCCAAACCATAATGGACTCGAAGTTTGAGGGATAAGAGTAAATAATTCAAATATGCCAGTAACTTAGCATCCATTACGGTGAGTTTCCAATCTTTTTTCATGCAGAAAAAGCGAGACTTTATATACCAAGAAGTATTTTGGCGCGGTATGTAAATCAGAAAACATGAAAAGACTAATATTTTTAGTTGATTAATGTTTTTTTGAAATTAAAAAAACAATATTCCTTTGGCTCGTTTTCCCCGAGGGTTGTCACTTTTCTATTATACCTGTACTTATACAGTCATAAGCGGAACGTAAATTGCATTTTAAACAACTGAGAAAATCTAAAGCGTTAAAATGATAAGAAATTCTAATATAATTTAATTGGCCACCTACAGTTAATTTTTTTGGCGTACAGGCATAACAACTTAAATTTCATGGTTTTACTGTAGTTGCGGCCATATAAACCAACAGATGACACTGATGCTCGAAAGGCAAACCATGGTGATTGACGAGACGACCGTCCGCCCCATGGACGGGGCGGCCCTGCATCCAGGGATGGACTTGAACAACATCCGTGTTTAACGGCCAGTTCGCCGTCCATGGCTCTCGTTCATAAGCTTAGAAATCCTAGGTTTCTATTCACCGTGTCGTCGAGTCAGCATCATGGTTGGCTTAACTCCGTGGCGTGTTGTCGAGTCAGTACCATGGTTGGCCTCACTCTGAACAATATTGCCAGTCCACCTTCCATAGCTCTCGCTTATCAACTTAGAGCCCACGGCTTCTTAAGGCTATTTCAGATGATTTTGGGGGAGCTGTGGCTGACCTAACAGGGCAACGATAAGGATAAAGTCGTCTTCTTTGGTGAAGTAGGCGGTATGTTTACCGATAGGAAAGTAGAAACCGTTGGGGTAAATATCGTTGCAGCTTCTGCCTAATCCGGGGTTATTGGCTAACATTTGCAAACCGGAGATAAGGCTTTCTTTATATTTGTGCCACTGCGACTCAGAAAAGTGTTGAAGAGTGTAGTCTTTAATCTGTTGTAGGTGAGCCTGAGCTAACCTACTCAGTTTATAGCGTTTATTATTCATGTGAGTAGCTACAGGGCGTTAAGAAAATCTTCGCCATCAACCACATTGCCCTTTGCTAAATCTTCTTTGGCTGCGTTGAAACAGTGCTTCAGATAGTCGGCTTTCATCGCCTCAAGCTGTTCGTAATCGTGGATAGACATGACCACAACTGCATCTTTACTGTTTTTGCTGATCTTGATGGGTTCACGTTGAGCGTTTAGTAGCAACTCACCAAAATTTCGTTTGGCGTCATTTGCGGTTAAGGTTTGCATGAGTTAAGCCCCGTTTTGGAAATACAGTGGCAGTATAGTTTATTGAGCGAAATGGTCAAAATGATTAAATCGTGCGATTTGTGCTAATGATGGGTTATCTTGATTCGCTTGATGATGACTTGCCTACAAATGAGATCAACAAGCCGAGATGATTATCGGCTTGTTGTTAACGCTTTTGCTAGCTCAAAAGCGATTTAGTAGTACTTCTTCAAATAGCTCTCGGCGTAGCTTTTCAGCTTTTTGTTTGGGTTGTTGTTGGCAATATTTTCAATCACTTCGCGGTATTGGGTATTACCCGATGCCGCAAGCGCTTTCGCCATATTGGCGTAGGTGTCGATGGCTAACTTGTCGTTACTCATCAAACGTGGATTTTTCAGCTCAACGCTCAGGCGTTCTAATAGAAAATCATCGTAGTTTTGATCGTCCATCATGCGTTTGGCTGCGAGGCGCATCAGCTCTAAATCATTGCTTTTAAAGGCGTTGGCATAGGCATTATTTTTAGTACTTTGCTCGGCCACATATTGGCTTTTATCGCCTAAAATAGCATTCCATTTTTTATACTGGTCAAGATTTTCAAGGGCTTGGGTAGCGTACTTCTTCAGCTTCTTATGGTAGTCGCCATTGATAATATTGTTGATGGTGCCGCTGTATTTATCGTTCCCTGAATAAGCTAAACCTTTGACTAACCATGCACTGTAGTCGATAGCATTTTTCTCGGTGGCTTGTGGCAGCGATGCGATAAGTTTGGCCTCTAACACATCGTAAATGGCGGGATCGGATAATCCGGCAAGCGTCAGGGCTTCGATGGCTTGTTTTTGCTTAAATTGGTTGTCGCCTTTAAAAATTTCTTGATAGGTTTCAACCGTATAATCCTGCGCCCACACCGGCGAGGCCAGTAAACTGATACCGAGTAAAATGCTTGCAACTAATGGTTTCATTGATATGTCCTTATGTCGTTTTCCAGCGTTTAAAAATCAGTGAGGTGTTGATACCGCCAAAGGCGAAGTTATTACTCATCACATAGTCGGTGTCGAGTGTACGTGGCTCGCCGCGAATGTAATCGAGAGCGGCACATTCTGGGTCGATATTGTCGAGATTGAGCGTCGGGGCAAACCAACCCGCATTCATCATTTCGATACTCACCCAAGCCTCTAACGCGCCGCAGGCGCCTAAGGTATGGCCTGTGTAGCTTTTAAGGGATGAAATCGGCATATCCGCACCGAATACCGCGTGGGTCGCATGGCTTTCGGCAATATCACCGCGGTCGGTGGCGGTGCCGTGGGCATTCACATAACCAATGGCGTCGGGCGTGAGCGCCGCATCCTTAAGGGCTAAACGAATGGCGATCTCCATGGTTTCGCTATTGGGCTGAGTGACATGCTGACCATCGGAGTTAGTGCCAAAACCGACGATCTCGGCGTAAATTTTCGCGCCGCGTGCTTTGGCGTGTTCTAACTCTTCAAGTACTAGCGTACAAGCGCCTTCGCCAATCACTAAGCCATCGCGCTGGGCATCAAAAGGGCGTGGCGATAATTCTGGCGTCGTGTTTTTCGTGCTGGTCGCAAACAGCGTATCAAAGACTACGGCCTCCGTGGGGCAGAGTTCTTCACCGCCGCCCGCGAGCATTAAGGTTTGCTGGCCATATTTAATCGCTTCATAGGCGTAACCTATGCCTTGGCTGCCTGAGGTGCAGGCGCTGCTGGTGGTATGAATGCGCCCTTTAAGGCCAAAGAAAACCCCCACGTTTACCGCTGTGGTGTGGGCCATCATGCGGATATAACTGGTAGCGGTAACGCCTGACATATCGCCAGTTTTCAGCATATCGCCAAAGGCGGTAATGGGATCGGTACTGCCAGTGGAAGATCCATAGGCAATGCCCATCTCTCCCGAAGTGACGATAGGGTCGTCCAAGAGTCCCGCATCGATAAGTGCAAGTTCGCTGGCACGAGTCGCCATAATCGAGACCCGTCCCATGGAGCGGATTTTTTTACGCGAATAATGGCTCGGCACTTCAAAGTCGGTCACGGGGGCGGCAAGGCGAGTGTTTAGCCCGTCATATTTGTCCCAATCCGCCATCGTCACTACACAGTTTTTTTGTGCCTTAAGGCGGTTTGCGATACTCGGCCAGTCGTGACCTAAGGCAGTAATGCCACCAATGCCGGTGACTACAACTCGTCTACCCAAGCGGGTCGGGTTTGTCGGCTCAGTCATTTAGATCATGCCTCCATTCACCGAAATCACTTGGCGCGTGATATAAGCAGCATCGTCCGACATTAAAAAGGCTGCTAAGGCGGCGATTTCATTGGGTTTGCCCATGCGGCGCATCGGCACTAACTGCTCGACCATATCCTTAGGAATATCCGCCACCATATCGGTTTCGATTAAACCTGGGGCGATACAGTTTACGGTGATCTTACGTTTGGCCAGCTCTAAGGACAGCGCCTTAGTCGCGCCAATCAATCCGGCCTTAGAGGCGCTGTAATTGACCTGACCACGGTTACCCGCGATACCGGAAACGGAAGCCAAGGTGATAATTCGTCCGCCCTTGCGCGCTTGCACCATAGGCATAACGCAGGGATGAATCACATTATAAAAACCATCAAGGTTAGTGTGGATTACGCTATCCCATTCGGCTTCACTCATCGCCGGAAAAGCATTGTCACGGTTGATGCCCGCATTGAGTATCACGCCATAGTAGGCGCCATTAGCCTCGATATCGGCCTCAAGGGCGGCTTTGACGGCAACGCGGTCGGCAACATCAAACTTTAGTAGGCTGACGTTAACCCCAAGGGCGCGAAGCTCTGCGGCGCTGGCATCGGCTGCGGCCTGATTGCTGTGATAATGCAGCGCGATATCATAACCTGCCGCAGCCAGTTTAAGGGCGATGGCTTTGCCAATACCGCGGCTCGAACCTGTGACTAATACTCTGTTATTCATCTTTATTTCTCCACCCTTGATGCTCGATGAGTTGTTTGTGCATCAAAGGGCTAAATCCTTTTGTGATAAGACTTGTTGCTGCCAAGCATGCCTCTTGGCATTAAGCCTGTTGGCTTGAGGCGATATACGCTTGGGTGTCCTGTGGCTGGAACACATTCACATTCGCCTCGGCCACTAACAGTGGTGTTTGCTGCGCTTGCGCCTCTGGCAATAGATAAATCTGGCAATCGAATACCGCCAGTCCCGACTCTTCCTGATAGAGGCGTTTAACCTGAGTGCGGTAGCAGCGATTGAGTTCGTATTGCGCCGTGTGTAAGGCTAATTTACGCGATCCCAATAAAAATCCCACGCGGATTTTATCGTGACGCAGTTTAGCCTCAACGCCCGCTAAAGCGGCAATGCTCTGCGCCATATATTCGATACCCACATAATTGGGGACGGCCTGACGATGCTCGTCAAAATAAGCGCTCTGCGGAGTGATCAGCACTTCAGTTTCGAGCACATCCGGCTGATGGCTAATAATCTTATCAATCAAGATCATTGGCGTACGATGCGGAATAAAATCGGCAATATTCTGCTCGGCTAAGTGTTGCAGCCAAATCGGCTCGGCGGCTGAAATTGCGGTATTGATAGAACTGGACATCAATCTTAAGCCCCTTTACGGCAAAAAATCAGGCTGGCATTGCTGCCGCCAAAGGCGAAGGAGTTGCTCATCACATAGTTAAGCTTGCCATGCTCGGCGCACTGCATGGGCGCGACTAGCGCAATGCTGGGGTCCTGCGGATCTTGCTGCCCATCAAACCTATGGGGCGGCAGGGCAAAGCTGTGATTATGCTGTGACAGCAAGAGGTAACAAAATGCGGCTTCAATCGCGCCCGCAGCGCCTAAGGTATGGCCGACCAGCGGTTTGGTTGAGCTTGCAGGGGGCGGCGTGTCGCCAAATACCGAGAGTAGGGCGCGGCTTTCCATTGCATCATTTTTAGGCGTTGCTGTGCCATGCAAGTTTATATAATCAATATCTTGCGCAGATATTTGTGCATCATCAAGCGCGGCCTGCATGGCGGCAATCGCCCCTGCGCCTTCAGGATGCGGCGCCGACATATGGTGCGCATCGCTCGACTCGCCAATACCTGCGAGCAATACGCAGGCTTCATTTACTGTGTTGTCTGTCGCTAAGGTCAGGGTAAATAGCGCGGCGCCTTCACCGATATTGATGCCATCACGATTGGCGCTGAATGGATTGCAATGTCCTTTTGAAACTGACTCTAAGGCGTGAAACCCGTTAACTGTGAGTTGGCACAGGCTGTCGATACCGCCGACAATCACCATATCGCACAGCTTGGCCTCAAGTAGGCGTTTGGCGCTGGCAAACACTTTGGCGCTAGAGGAGCAGGCGGTCGAAATGGTGTAGCAGGGACCTTGGAGCGCAAATAACTGGCGCAAAAAATCGCTGGTACTGCCTAATTCCTGTTGAAAGTAATGGTAATCGGCGGGGAAGTGGCCGTGTTGATTGCGATAGGCCAAGGCAGCTTCGCCCTTCGAAATCCCCGAGGTGCTGGTGCCTAAGACCACGCCGATGCGGTCGGCGCCATATGTCTGTTTCGCCTGTTCGACCGTGTCGGTAATGTGCTGTGCGGCAGCAAGGAGTAACTGATTATTGCGACAATCGAATTGCGCCAGTGCGGCAGGTATCGTCGGTAATGGCTCAGTGACGGGCGCAACCAGTGTCGACTCCCCAAATAATAGGGTGTCATTGGTTTGCATGGCACTGGTATCGCCTGCAATCAAGCGGGCTAACACCTGCTCGGGCGTTTGCCCTAACGGGGTACACAATCCAATCTGTGTAATGGCGACTCTGTTATTCATTGTTGCTTGCTATACCTATTACCGAATCTGGGTGGTAAATATAAGTGGCTAATATGATTAGTTTTAAAGTTTTATCTTTGATTGGCTGCCTATAACGTGACGCTTAAATGGGTTGTATCTCTAACTCAAATTTTGCCTGTGGCATGGTTAAATTAATATGTGCCTGCCAAAGGGAATCGTCGATTTGGTGCTGATAACGAATTTGTATCACTTGGGTCTGATTATCGTTGTAACTGATAAGCGTGTCTTGGCTATAAAACTGGCGGCAGGGGATGGCGTCACATAGCCCTGTCACTAAACTTCCACCTTCTAAATGACTACGAATACTCTGTTCTGGCCAATAGATAAGTTGCATCATCGCCATCAGATATTCGGCTTTAAACTCATTCCCGAGTAGCTGACTCTGCTCACTGCTGAGTGTATTCCCATCGTAAACCAAGGTAAACAACGCTTGCCCTAGCGGAGCGAGCCCAACCAGCGTCATGCGTTCCCCTTCAAGTTCAAGCTGGGTGAGCAGCTCATGGGTGTTATCACCCACTTTTATGCTCACCTTCTGACTAAAAGATTGGGAGGATACCTTTGCTTTGCTGTCGCCTTGCTGACTTTGACTCTGGTTTGCAGAATCTGTGCCAGCTGGGGTTGCGGCTGGCTGATTGCTGCTTGGTTTAGCGGGCGGTTTAGCCGTTGCAGGGCCAAAATGCTGTGGCAGTGGCGCTAAGCAATAACGCATATCTTTTGTGAATCCGACGCAGGTTTGCCGATAGAGCAGCTCACTGCAGCCCATCAAGCCTAGGCTTGAGAGCATTAGGGCAACTGTCGTCACTATCGCTTTTGTGCGACCTTTGGCGTTAGGGCGACCTTTGGCGTTAAGGCTTAAGCGCATCGAATTACACCTCGGCTAATTCGTTGATTGTGAGTTCGCTGATTACGGGTTTGCCTGTTATGAGTTCAGCATCCTGCCGACATAGCTCGACCACCATGTTTAGACGTCGCTCGGATTCTTTAACAAAGGGATTTTGCGCATCCCAAGCATAGCCCGCCAAAATCGAGCAAATCATTTGCTTGATTTTAGGATTGGGATCTTCATAAAAAATCACATCTTGGAAGCGGCCATCGTACCAAGCCTGCACATAGGTGCGGAAGGTGTTCACCCCTTGCATTAACGGTGCTGAGTACTCGGTAGGCCAATCCACCGTGTCACCATTAAGTTGTTTAAGCACGCATTTTGCTGCCATGGATGCCGACTGCATCGCGATAGTTACGCCCGATGAAAACACCGGATCGAGGAACTCGCCGGCATTGCCCAGCAACGCAAACTTATCGGTGGCGAGGCGCGACACGTTGGCGGAATAGCCCTTGAGTGTCGCACAGGGCTGGGCGACTTTGGCATTGGCAAGCAGTGCGTTAAGGCCGGGCTCTTCCTTGACTATGGTCATTAACTGCTGCTCTAAATCGCCTTCGAGGCGCGCGAGCAATTGCGGCTCTGCCACGACGCCGAGCGAGCAGCGGCCATTGCTGAAGGGAATTAACCAGTACCAAATATCCTGATGCTGCGGGTGCACGCTAATTAAAATCTTATTCCGGTCGAAGTTGGGATCGCTGATGTTATCTTCCACATGGGTGAAGATGGCGCTGCGAGTCGGCAGTGAGGACGGCGTTTCGAGGTCGAGCAGTCGTGGTAATACGCGGCCAAAACCGCTGGCATCGAGCACATATTTGGCCTCGACTTGGTAAAGTTCACCCTGCTCGTTACGCACAGTTAAACGAGGTGCGGCAGTTAACTCTATCGCCTCAACGGTTTCACCGTAACGGATCTCCACCCCAAAACTTGCCGCAGTATCGGCGAGTAATTTATCGAAGTTTCCCCGTTGTACTTGGAAGGTTGTTCCCGGCCCTGGGGTAAATTTGTCGGTAAAGTCGAAGGTGGTATACACCCCGTTACGGCGGAAGGCTGCACCGTTTTTATATTGGAATCCCGCGGCATTCAGCGCCTCTAACATGCCCGCTTCTTCAATAAATTGCATACAGCAGGGCAGCAAACTCTCACCAATCGAAAAGCGCGGAAAGTGTTGTCTTTCAAGCACGATGACACGTTTGCCTTGCTTATGTAGCAGGCTTGCTGCAATCGAGCCGGAGGGGCCTGCGCCGATAATGGCGACATCGACGCAAAGGGAGTGAGACGGTGTGGATCTAGCCGCGGTAGAGGTAGACATTTAAATAACATTCCTTGTAGGTATCGAGACCTTGTTGGTGGTTAAAACCTGACGAGTGGTCAAAATCAATGGCGAAAGTACAAAGGTAAAGCCTATGCCGAGGGATAGGGTTAATCCAAAGTAATGAATAGCTTGGGTTTGGCTAAAGGCGAGTAAGCCAAAGGCCAATAGAGTCGAGCAGGCGGACATAAACACCGCCATCATCACCGCCCTGCCATGTTGCGCTGCGGCGGCAAAAAACAAGCTGTAATCTATCCCAATCCCGAAGACTAAAATCAGCGCCAGCGCATGGAATAAGCTTAAGGGGGAGCCGACTAAGCCTAAAATGGCTAAGGTAAGTACCGCGGCGAGTGCCGGCACGGCGACAACCACAGTGGCCTTTTTGAGCCCAAAACTTAGGCTAAATAGCAAGAGTGCGATAACCAGTGCTAGCCCCAATAATTTAAGGGTGAGCAGGCGATAATGCCCCATCACGGTGGAGATATCCGCGACTTTATCAATAAGTTGTACCTGTGGATCTTTGGCAAAGCGCGCTTTGAGAGCCGCAATATCTTCAATACCACCGAGCAACACTATGGCGCCATGGCTGTCGCTTCCTCGCTGTGTATTATCTGGATTGGCCGTTGGCTCCGTTGAGTGTTCAAGCGGCGCTAATCCCATTGGTGCAAGCCAAAGTGGCGCTAGCTGTTTACCAAAGCCCAGTTCGAAAAAATCCGTCGGGGTGATATAGCTATCCTTGGCGCCAATATAGGCGGCAGAAAGGTTTGGCGCTAGGCTCTCATCAAGGCCAATGTTGCTTAGTACTGTGGTTAATTGCGACTGGTAAATCTCGCCCTGTAATTGATACGCTGCATCTTGCTTTTGCTTGCTCGGTAGGTAACGGCTGAGGCTGACATAATTGCCCAGCTCTTGCTGTTTTATGGCGGTATCGAGTTGTGGGCCTAGGGCTTCGAGCCGTTGCAATAAGGCTTCTTCACTCGATGCGCGCACCAATAAAAACTGGTTATCGGTACCGCCACTGAGGAGTTTTCTGAGCTTATCTTCAGGCTCTGTCACGCTCGCAGGGCTTTGTTGTAAATGGCGAATATCATCATCCACCTTAAGTTGGCTGATACCCAGCAGACAAACACCTACGAACACTAAGGTGAATAGACTCAATCCCCATGGCGACACCAGCTTGTTTGAGAATCCGGTGAGTTTTGTAAGATAGGCCTGTGCAAGATTTAGCGGACGCTCTCCCGAAGGCAACTTGCTGCCCGCTAAGAGTGGGTAAGCCAGCACTAACGTCAGGTAGGCACCGAGTAAACCAGAGGCGCAGAAAATCGCCACCTGCTGCATGCCGGGAAACGGCGCGAGGCCAATGCCGACATAGGCCAAGGCGCTGGTGATAAAGGCGAGCGACACAGTGGGGAAAATATAGGCCACGGTCGCCTGCGCGCTACGCTGATGATCGCTTAACCGCTCGCAGTAAAAGTGGAAACTGTAGTCGATAGCAATCCCAATCAGGCTGGTGCCAAAGACGAGGGTGAGCAAATGCAGCTCCCCGAACACGCTTAGGGTAAAGGTCACCGCCAGCAGTAAACCACTGGATATTGTCACTATTGCAAGCAATAGCGGCATGACGGAGCGAAACGCCAGCCAAACTAATAACACCACCCCAAGCAGAGAGGCGAGGCCAAGGACAGAGATTTCACTCTTAGCGGTATTCGTTGCTTCTATAGCATGAAATAGCGCGCCCGCCTGTAACACTTGTATGCCGGCATATTGCTCAGTGACTGTAGTAAGTGCTTGTGTTAACGCTGCTTGCTGAATGAGTTGGGCATTAGGATTAAAGGCGCTGTCTTTACCCTTTGCCATCACAATAGCGGCCACGCCCTTACTGTTATCAACACCT